>DASUMO010000586.1:0-3552 GCA_036277695.1 Chitinophagaceae bacterium | reverse complement strand
TTCAATTTTTCTTCATTAAAAAAACGTATAGCCATGATGAACAAAACAAGGTCGCGCCGGGCCAACCTGCTGCGATTTTTAATGCTCCTGCCCTTGCTGGCGGTAATCCTGATTTCATTCCGCGACCAGATCGGGGATAGTTTATCCTCCCCGCCGGTTTATACCGATACGATCCCTGAAGTCAGAACTCCCAATAAAAAAGGGTATATCATCAATATCAGGGATAATAAAGGTCAGTGCATGGTGGAAGTGAAAGACGGGAATGGGAAACTGGTTGAAAAAATGCCATTGACCCAATGGCAGGCGGAAGAAGATCAGTTGGAAGGCAAATATGGTGAAATACCCCCGCCCCCTCCACCGCAACCTCCGGCCCCACCTCAACCAGTCGAACTGCCTCAACCTCCTCAACCTGCCAATCCGGAACTACCGGTTCAACCTGCACAGCCCCCTGCGCCCCCTGCTCCTGTTAAAAAATCAAATGAACTGATCACAAGTGCGGAAGAGTTTGAGATCAGCGATAAAAAAGCTACCATCCGATTAAAAGATGGAACCGTGGAAGAATACGATCTCCGGAATAATAAAGAAAGAAAGGAATTTGAAAATAAATGGGGGCAGATTATCGAGACGAATGCTTTGGCTCCATCGGCCATTGTAAACCTCCCGGGTGGCCAAACCGTTGTTTCGCCTATAGCTCCATCTGTAGCGGGTAATGGTGTAACAGTGATTGACCCAACCGGCGCCATAATAGGAGGTGAAGAGGAACTTATCATTACTATTTCAAAATATTCCACCAAACAGCAACTTGAAGAGTATAAAAAGGAGGCAAAAGCAAAAGGAGTTGAACTGAAATATGATGAAATAGAATACAATGAAAAAGGTATTCTGGTAAAACTGACCGGCACAATGAAATCCGGAACCGGGCAAAGTAATTTTGTAGCAACCGATTTTCAAAAACTGGTGCTGGCTATGACCAGGGTTAACGGGAAAACCTGGTTCAAAGTAAATACCTCGAATCAAAAAGAAGTGTCGGTAACATTCCCGGCTAAACCAGCAAATAAAATAAATCAATCAAAACAAGTTATACCACCGAAACCGGCGACCAGCCCGCTTTTTCTACCTATTTCCTTATTTCCTGTAGAAAAAGATAAGTGCTGATAAAATATCCGGGGATGCAATTCATCAAGCCTTGTTTTCTGACCCTTGTCCTTGTATTACCGGGGCTGGCCCTTGTTTCGCAACAATGGCTGGCCCCGGTTCTTTATATAAAAGGGCCGCGATGCTCACTTGTTAACCTGTTCAGGTGATGCGCTAATGTCGATGATCAAAAAGGGTACTCCTGTAAAATGGACCCAATGAAGGCTACACGATCCGGGGGATGGATTGAAATAGCCGGGAGCCAAACTGCTGAAACAGGTTCATTAATTTGATAAATGGTTGTCACCATTTTACAGGTAATACCAGGGATTCCGTTTGGCGGCCATAATATAGCGCCGGATATTTTTCCAGAAAGCCAGTACCAGGTAAACAATGATAGGTGAACCCATGGTGAGCAGGGATGTATAGATAAAATAAAGGCGGATCTTACTGGTCGCGATACCCATCCGCTGGCCAATGGCCGAACAAACGCCAAAGGCATTCCATTCAACAAAGCTTTTGAATTTGTTCATAGGGCGAATTTAAACAAAAACCCGCGATGATAACATACCGTCTTCCCCCAGCCCGCGCACAGATACCTTGATTTTTCAGGAAAAAAATCATGAAACAGTTCGCGGTAATCTTTTCAAAATTCAGGACCCGGCATTCGACAACTCCTTCATTCTTCTGAGTTTTTCAGTAAATTCGCCGCAATTTTCGGCCCCGGTCCCGGCACCTGCTTTCATGGCGGACCTGGCCTAACTTCTAAATCATAATCATGGTATTTGATCTCGATCTCATCCGGAAAGTATATGCCGGAATGCCGGCTAAAATTGCAGCGGCCAGGCAATTGTTGGGTAAACCGCTTACGCTGACCGAAAAAATTTTGTATACCCATTTATATGGGAGGTTGCCCGCTATGGCTTATAACCGGGGTAAGGATTACGTGGATTTTGCGCCGGACCGGGTTGCTATGCAGGATGCTACTGCCCAGATGGCTTTATTGCAGTTCATGACCTGTGGCCGCGATAAGGTAGCTGTTCCCTCTACCGTTCACTGCGATCATTTGATACAGGCCAGGGTGGGGGCTAAACTAGACCTGGAACAGGCCATTGAGACAAACAGGGAAGTCTATGATTTTCTCTCTTCGATTTCCAATAAATACGGGATTGGTTTTTGGAAGGCAGGGGCCGGCATTATTCACCAGGTGGTGCTGGAAAATTATGCATTTCCAGGTGGAATGATGATCGGAACCGATTCACATACACCTAATGCGGGTGGATTAGGCATGGTCGCTATCGGTGTGGGCGGAGCCGATGCTGTGGATGTGATGGCTGGATTACCCTGGGAACTGAAAATGCCCAAGGTTATTGGTGTAAAACTGACAGGGAAGATGAGTGGTTGGACCTCGGCCAAGGATGTAATACTTTGGGTAGCCGGCCAGTTAACAGTTAAAGGCGGCACAGGTGCGATCGTAGAATATTTTGGAGATGGGGCTGACAGTATGAGCGCAACCGGGAAAGGCACGGTTTGTAATATGGGCGCTGAAATTGGCGCTACCTGTTCACTTTTTGCCTACGACAACAAAATGAGTGATTATCTGAAAGCAACCGGCCGCGAAGAAGTGGCAGCGCTTGCCGATGGTATTAGAGAGCACCTGCGCCCCGATACGGAAGTATATGCTGACCCGGCTAAGTATTATGACCAGTTATTAGAACTCGACCTGAATAAACTGGAGCCCTATGTGAACGGACCCTTTACCCCCGACCTGGCAACCCCTATTTCAAATATGGCGGCAGCAGTGGCGGAAAACGGTTGGCCCGAGAAACTGGAAGTGGCGCTGATCGGGTCTTGTACGAATTCTTCTTATGAAGATATCAGCCGCAGCGCATCAATTGTTCGCGACGCAGTCAGCAAAGGGATTAAGACCAAATCTGAATTTACGATTACACCGGGCAGCGAACAGGTTCGTTATACAATAGAAAGAGATGGGTTTATCAAAGAATTTGAAGATGCCGGAGGGGTTGTACTGGCCAATGCCTGCGGTCCCTGTATAGGTCAATGGGCCCGTCATATTGACGATCCCAACCGTAAGAATACAATCATTACTTCCTTTAACCGCAATTTTGCCAAGCGCAATGATGGTCTGGCCAGTACTCATGCCTTTGTGGCAAGTCCCGAAATTGTAACAGCGATGGCCATGGCTGGCACTATTGCGTTTAATCCTCTGACGGATAAACTGAAAAATGATAAGGGTGAAGAAGTGTTGTTAAAGGAGCCAACGGGATTTGAATTGCCACCCAAAGGATTTGCAGTGGAAGATCCGGGTTACCAGGCGCCAGCCGCAGATGGCAGCCTTGTACAGGTAAAAGTAGCACCCGATTCCAAACGCCTGCAACTGCTTGAGCCTTTCCCGGC
>DASUMO010000585.1:0-6802 GCA_036277695.1 Chitinophagaceae bacterium | reverse complement strand
CAGCCCTGGCGGTTTTATTTTCCCCGAACTCTACAACGGAATATAAACTGCCATCCAGTTTAATGATCAGGCCACGGCTGATATCTGATGTTGTTGCCATTACTTGTTTTTAAGGCGGCAAAGATAAGGCAGGCAAAATGGATGACAAAGCAATTTAAAGGCTGTGATCATATTTCATTTCCAGGTTACTCTTCAGCAAACCAAATCAAATATGGCAGGCGGTGTCTTGTTTAATTTGTTTCAAATAGCTTTTCTTTGGAATTATGAAAACCTATTTTTTAATACTCTTGTTTTTCAATTCTCTAATAGCCATTGCCCAAACGGATCCCTCAATCCCACCCTTTAAACGTTTTCCTTCCTTTCCTCCTGTAAAGCTCTTGAAAGCCGATGGTAGTGTTTTTGATAAAGAAGCCCTGTCCCGGAAATCCCCGGTCATGCTGATGTTATTTAATCCCGCTTGTGAACATTGCCGTCAAGAAACAACTGAACTGACACGGAATATGAACCTGTTTAAAAAGGTTCAGATCGTCATGGCTACTTCGGCACCCTTTGATAGCATGATCGTATTTATCAGAAACTATTCCCTCAACAATTTCGACAATATTATCGTAGGCAGGGATGAGCACTATTTCCTGCCCACTTTTTTCCGGATCAGGAATCTTCCTTTCCTGGCCTTTTACGATAAAAAGAAAGGGTTGATCGATATCTTTGAAGGTGCGATGCCAATTCCCCAAATCGCGGAAATTTTCAAAAAGTAAAAATCCGAACAGAATTTAACCCCTTGTACAAATCACTTTAATCCAGTAAGTTAAGTCCAATCCTTCCACCAGTTAAAAATTGGCAAGGTTTTACACCTATACGTGTAGCTGCTAAAGAAAGCTCCACATGAAAGCGACATTTATAGGGCCAATTGTTTTGATTTCCCTGACCGGTATCTTACCAGTTTTTTCCCATTCGCTTAATGCACAAGCCGATTCGCTGAAAAACCAGCAATATAAGGTAGTGGTTGCCGGTTCGCACTATGCCACCAGCGAGAAACACCAGAAACGTTGGGGCAAGCACTACCGGCAGGAATGGAATACAGCGGTGAAAGTGAAGATAGCCATGCTCGATACGCTGGCCGGAGGAGTAGAACCCTACCAGGAAGGTGGTGGCAGGCAAAGTAAAACGCTTCGTTTAAAAGATAAAAAAGGTAAAGAATGGGTTTTGAGGAGTATCGATAAATCATTTGATAAGGCATTGCCGGAAATTGCCCAGGGCACTTTTATTGAGGCTATCGCGAATGACCAGGTATCGATCGCACATCCTTATGCAGCAGTAACGATTCCGCCTATGATGGAAGCGGCCGGCATCTATCACGCAATTCCCCGGATTTTTTATATCCCCAAACAAAGGAGTTTAGGAAAATATAGCGAGGAATATGGCGACCGGCTTTACCTGTTTGAACAAAGACCCGACGAAAATTGGGAAGAGGCAGCCAATTTCGGTTTTTCCAAAAACATTATCGGCACCGAAAAATTGCAGGAAAAATTACTCCAATCACCCGCCAATCGCGTGGATCAGCCAGCCTTTGTAAGAGCACGACTATTCGATTTTATCGTTGGTGACTGGAGTCGGCACGAGGATCAATGGAGATGGGCGGCTATTGAACAGGGTTCCCAAACTCTTTATCAACCCATACCCCGGGACCGGGACCAGGTTTATACAAAATTCGACGGGACGATGGTTACCCGGTTATTCTCAATTGCGGGATTCGATCATCTGCAGTCATTCGAGAACAAGATTGAAGATATCCATTCGTATAATTTTCCAGCCCGGAACCTGGATCGTTTAGTGGCCAATGAAACGACCAAAGAATTATGGTTGTCAATAGCCGGTGACCTGCAGCGGAAATTGACGGACCAGGTGATTGAAAACGCTATACGGCAACTGCCCCCGGAAGTTTTTCCTATATCAGGATTGGAAATAATTGGTAAGTTAAAATCAAGAAGAGATCATCTGCACAAATACGCTGAAGCTTATTACTTATTCCTGGCTCACTATGTAGATATCCCGGGGACAAACGAAGCCGAATTATTCGAAATCGAAAGATTGAACAATGCTTCCACCCGCGTAGATATTTACAAACTTGATAAAGAGGGTAAAACGGGAAAATCACCTTATTATTCAAGGACCTTCATAACTGCTGAGACCCGTGAAATACGATTGTATGGAATGGATGGGAATGATAAATTTTTAGTAAGCGGAAAGGCCGATCAATCATCCCTCATTCGGATAGTACCCGGACCCGGTGCTGATTCAGTAAACGACCAATCAAGTGTAAGTAGCGGTGGCAAAATGACCAGAGTTTACGATAATGAAAGACCAGCGATTAACAAAACTGCTGAAACAAGTGTACGGGTAACAAAGAATGATGAGCTGAATAATTACCAATACACCCATTTTGAATATGATAAGAAAGGATTCATATTCCGACCGGGGATAACACTGGGCGTGGGATACAGAATAGAAAATCAAAAATGGCGCAAACATCCTTATGGAACGGGTCATCGCTTCATGGTTTATTATGGTCCCAACCGGGGTGCAGTGGCGGGGGAATATCGTTATATCGCCAATCAATTGATTGGGAACTGGAACCTGGAGGGATTGGCCCGGCTGGATATCCCCTTTGTTGCCCATTATTTTGGAACGGGCAATGAAACCCTGATGGATGCCTCGGTAAACAGGAGGTTTTATCGTTACCGCGCTTTGGCTGTTAATCTTGGTTTTAACCTGAACCGCCTGATCGATTCCACCCATTTCTTCTCCTGGAATAACCTGGTCCAGGCTATAGACATAAAAAATGACGCAGACCGATTTGTAGGGAAAAACTATTCTGTTTTTTCCGAACCCTCCATGACGACAAAATATTTTGCCGCTACCGAACTTGTTTACCAGTTTAAAAAAACAGATCACCCCATTGTTCCCACAAGAGGAGTGGTATTCAACCTATCCGGCGGACATACATTTAACCTGAAAGAAGCCGGAAAGGATTTCAGCAGCTATGCTTCCTCATTTTCAGTATACCTGCCTTTTTTCAGGGTCTTTTCCCTGGCCCTTCGTGCGGGTGGGTCGGCTATAACGGGTGAACCCGAGTTTTATCAATTGGCTACACTAAGTGGGAAGGAAAACCTGAGAGGTCATCGCCGGCAACGATTTTATGGTAAAACAAGCTTTTATAACAACAATGAATTAAGGTTGATACTGCCCACCAGCAATCGTTTATTCAACGGATCGATAGGGTTGCTGGCTTTTGTCGACCAGGGTCGTGTCTGGCAACCTGGTGAAAAATCGGAGCGCTGGCATGTCGGCTATGGAGGTGGATTTTTCGTAGCACCCTTTAATAAGATCTTATTAAACGCTTCTTATGGTCTTTCATCCGAAGACCGGGTCTTGCATCTCAGGCTGGGATTTCTTTTTTGAAGGCCTCGAATAGTACATAGTATTTAGTACTTAGTATTTAGACTGCTAAATTGGGTTGGGTTACACCTGCTTTAGCGATTTTTGGCCCTATTTCGAACACTTAAAACAACCATTCAGCCGCACTCAGGAATCTTTCTACATTCAGGCAATATTCAACAACAGATTAAAAACTGTTCGACCACTGTTCATCAACTATTCAACCGTATTACAGAATCCCGCCACTTTCAGCCGGCATGCAAATGAATTTAGTATTCCTCGATAGTTGGGTGCGTTCAACTTTCCCCATTCCCCTCTATCTTTGCCGGGCAAAATATTTTCTCCATTCCAAATATTTACTATTCATGAAAGTTACTGTTGTAGGCGCCGGTGCCGTTGGAGCCACCTGTGCCGATAATATTGCCCGTAAAGAACTTTGCGAAGAACTGGTTTTGCTGGATATCAAGGAGGGAATTGCTGAAGGCAAGGCCCAGGATATGATGCAGACTGCTACCCTCCTCGGTTTCGATACCCGGATCACTGGCAGCACCAATGATTATTCGAAAACTGCCGGCAGTGATGTAGTCGTCATCACTTCCGGTTTGCCCCGTAAACCCGGCATGACCCGCGAGGAACTGATTGGAGTCAATGCAGGAATTGTAAAAGGAGTGTGTGAGAATATTTTAAAACATTCCCCCAATGCCATTATCATCGTCATCAGCAATCCCATGGATACGATGACCTACCTGGCCTTAGAATCCACGGGTCTTCCCAAAAACCGTATTATCGGCATGGGTGGCACCCTGGACAGCAGCCGTTTCAAATACCAGTTAAGCCAACACCTGGGCTGCAGTCCTTCTGACCTGAATGCCGTGGTAATTGGCGGACATGGTGATACAACTATGATACCCCTGATCCGGATGGCTACCTGGAATAGTGTGCCTGTTACCAAGTTTCTCAACCCCGAACAACAGCAACAGATTATTAAAGATACGATGGTAGGTGGCGCAACCCTGACGGCACTGATCGGTACTTCGGCCTGGTATGCACCCGGAGCCGCCGGGGCTGCCCTTGTTGAAGCCATCCTGCGGGATGAGAAGAAATTATTTACCTGCTGTGTTGCCCTGGATGGAGAATACGGTCAAAAAGATATTTGCCTGGGAGTACCTGTTATTATCGGACGTAATGGCTGGGAAAAAATCCTGGACTTCGAGTTGAATGAGGCCGAACAGGCGACCTTTAACAAAAGCGCTGATGCAGTTAGAAGTATGAATGATGTGCTGAAGACGTTGTGAGTGCTGAGTGGTGAGTGGGAGGTTAGCTGTTAGCTGCTAGCCCCTAGCCTCTAGTTTTTTGCATTTTGAATTTTGCAGTTTGACTTATTGTTAAAAAACCGTTCAATCAGTCCGTGTAATTACATTCCCTGATCCGGGCTTTGAACGTCGTGCCAGCCTGTGCATGGAAACCGGGCTTTAAATCAATATAATTTCCAGCCTGCAATCTTACGTCGTTGGAGCCAGCGACTATAGTCGTGCTTTGAATATAATCGGAGGCGATTCGGCCATAGGAACCTGACTCGGTTGAAAGATTATAATTGGCCACACAACTCACGGTAAAATAATGTTTATACAATTTTGCCCGATATGTAACCCTAAGCTGCCAGGTGCCTGTTTCAGCGTTGGCAGGGATTTTAAAGGGCTCAAAATAATAGCCAAAAGAAAATGCAGCGCCTGAATTGGTTCTTGAATTGGAGTATCGCACGGAACCATTGGGGGCTATGATCTCCAGGTCATAATCGTCATTTGATTGCATATCGTGAAAATAAATATAAGCATAGAGGCTGTCACCAGCTGAGAAATTATTTTTAAGCCTGGCATTTTCATTGTTCCTGCAAAAGTAATCCGCGTCAGTATCATCAGGTCCCCATAATGATGGTCTGCCCGAATGCGTTGCGATCCTGTTGACCTGGGGCTCCCAGTAAGGTTTTTGATTTTTCCACCATGTATCCGAATTCAGGGTGTTGCAATCGGGCGAAACCGGGTTCTTGAAAGGTTCAATACTATTATTATTCTTGTCTTCAACCTGGAAATGCAGGTGAGGATAGGTGCTCCTGCCCGAACTGCCGATAACCGCCAGCGGCTGACCTTCGGACACAATATCATTTTCATTTACTAGTGCACTATTTGCTTTGAGGTGTAAATAATGACTGATGGAGCTGTCGCTGTGCAGTAGTGAAACGATATTGGTGGGAAAACTGCTGAGTTCACAATTCTCATCGCCAAATCCCTGTACCACATCAATGACTACGCCAGGAGCCGCCGCAGCAGCAAACACATTATCATTATCTTTCATCCTCCACCAGAAAGGCCAGAGGGCAATATCCGTACCATTGTGCCCATTATAGGTCCGGCTCCCGCATTGCCAGTCTGTTTCCGCGCTGCCGGAAGTAAGATCCCAATAGTTAACAATCGAATAATAATTAGGAATATCATCATAATTAGAATTTACTTTCAGCGGCCATGAAAACAATACATGGCCCGCTGCTGTTCGGTTGGCGTCGGTAGGGGGATAACGTTTTTTAAGCTCGCCGAGGCGGTGATAATATTGCGCCGCTTTGGCAAATATCCTTGACTGCTCAGCAGCAGGGAGATTATCATTATGCGACTCCTGACAAAGACCCTGCAGGGATAATAGCAAACAACTGCTGAACATTCCGATTATGTAAACCAGCAATTTCATTTTAATCTTGTTTATTGACATAATGTATTTGCCCGAAGCGTGGTATACCCGTCCCCCGAAGGCGAAAAAGTTACGCCGGGGCGGATCGTTATTTCCCGGCTGGTCATATTTACCCTGGCTCCATCGGTCATTTGATAAGTAGGCGCATCTATAAGTATAGTATTCCGGTATGCCAGGTTATATCTTCCGCTGCTGATCGTGAGATTCAGGGTCCTGCTGTAACTGTCTTCGGCCAGCGTTGCATTCAGGCTGCTATTGGTTAAAAGGACATTCTGCATACGTCCCGCCTGGCCTGTGGTAAAATGCGTTATGCATCCATCATCATGATAGGACATAACATTGTTTGGGGTCATCAGGTAGGTATTGCCGCAACTGTCGGTAAGTGAACCTGCATACGCGCAACTCTGAAGCGTCACGCTTTCAAGGTCAGCTTCCGTATCACATAACATATCGCCTGCTGCCTCACAATTCTTGCAATTTCCGCCCCGGGCAACATGCTCTTTCCTGGTATCGTCCCATGTCTCGAACGTATGATACAAACCCAGGCAATGACCCATCTCATGGGCAGCAAGGCTTTGATTGCCCGGCCAGGTATAGCTACCCAGGACAGACAAATAACGATTAG
>DASUMO010000584.1:0-4295 GCA_036277695.1 Chitinophagaceae bacterium | reverse complement strand
TGTCACTGATTAAACTGAAGTTTGTTGTAACCATTAAATCACCTGAAGCAGAGTTGCCAACTGTAGTTCCTGTTGGTTTTAATTCATACTCGTACCACTGTTTCATTTTTCGTTGAGGCTTCCACCCTCTCCTATCGTTATCAGTGAGAGGACGACTAAAATGAGGTAGCAAAGGTTGGGCGATCTGTTCCTTCCCATTGTATGTATAAGATGCTAACCCTCCTCCTGCAATATTCAGTATTCGAATACTAAAATTTTTACCTGTAACCGAAACTGCATTTAAATTTTCAGTCACTGACAGCGTCCCAATCTTTTTTCCTTTTGAAGAAACTACAGTTGGCTTTTTGAATTCAAGTTGATTACTTGCAATTTCAAATCCCGCAACTGCCCATGCTTCCGCTTTCTTCAAAACAAATTTCAATTCTACATGATATTCTGAAGCTGCTTTTGTTTTTGGCAACCATTTTGAAACGGGAAAATCAACTGAACTTGCAGGGGCCACATCAATACCACCGATCTGTTGGTTGGAAATAATCTTTCCATCTTCTTTCACAACAATATAAGCCGTGTATGCATTTACATTCTTTACTTCACTCCTGTTGATGATACGAATGATTCCTTTTATTGAATCAGCCCATTCACATTGGATTGGTTGAAAGATCCGTTTGCATTCATACATCGCACCTTTGGGCTTTCCATCTGCATTCACAACGCCCTTGATGGTAAAATTGTCAAAATACTTTTCACCGAAGTCTCCCCCGTATGCATAAAAGGATACGCCCGCTGAATCTTTTTTTAATAGGCCCTGGTCCTTGAATTCCCAAATACATCCTCCAATCACGCGGGGCAGGTTTCTCCATTGATCCCAGAATTCTTTCAGGTTGCCTGCGCTATTGCCCATAGCATGGGCATATTCGCAAAAAAAGATAGGCCGGTTATCACCATTGGCCTGGTTAACCAGCAAAGGCGCCGTATATAACGCGGGATACATACGGCTGATCATATCAACATAATATTGATCCAGCGGGTTTTGGGTGCGGTGTGAATGATCATTGGCCTTCAGGTAGCGGGGATCAGAAGGATCAATATAACCTTCTTCCTTCGGACTGCCCATGGCGGGTTCATAATGAAGCGGCCGCGTCATATCATAATCTTTTGCCCAGCCTGCCATCGCTGCATGGTTGGGACCGCTGCCGGCTTCATTGCCCAGGCTCCATATAATGATGGAAGGATGATTTTTATCTCGTAGCATCATCCGGCTCATCCTTTCAATATAAGCGCCGGCCCAGGCTGCATCGTGACTTAATTTACCACCCAACCCATGCGTTTCCAGGTTGGCCTCATCAATCACCAACAGACCATATTCATCGCATAGATCAAGTAAATAGGGATCGGCCGGATAATGGCTTAGGCGAATGCAATTAAAGTTGAACCGCTTGATAGTTTGTATGTCCTGCCGGATATCTTCCCTCGATAAAGCTTTTCCTTTTACCGGGTGATGATCGGGCCGGTTCACACCATATAGATAGGTGAGTTTACCATTTACCAGGAGCTTGCTATCGGACTTACGAAATTCTACAGAACGGAAACCCAGTTTACAACTCTTGAGTTCGAGGATCTGACCGCTACTGTCTTCCAGGCTAAGTACCAGGGTATATAAATTCGGATCATCGGCACTCCATTTCAGCGGGTCACTAATCATTGTTTCCAACAACCCAAATTTAACCCGGTCAAGACGGGGATGAATTTCATTGATAATGTCATCGGCTTTTTTCTGCAATGCCTGGGCTAACACCGGTTTTTGATTGGCATCGTACAGGGCTGCCTTCAACACATAACCTGGTGTTTCCTTCCCGCTAAGGTTTTCTATACGCGGCCGGATACTGAGCAGGGCATTTTTATACTGTTGGTCAAGTTTGGTTTGATAAAAGAAATCCGCAATTCGGAGTTTTGGTTCAGCCAGCAAGTACACTTCCCTATGAATACCACTCAAACGCCATTGATCCTGGTCTTCGAGGAAACTGCCATCACTCCAGCGGATCACCCAGACCGAAACAATGTTCTCACCTTCCTGCAGGTAAGGAGTGATATTGAACTCCGAAGGCAGGAAGCTATCTTCCGCATAACCCAGGAATTTTCCATTGACCCAGACTTTATAGGCTGAGCTCACCCCTCCAAAATGTAAACTGATGTTCATGTTTTTCCAGGATGCAGGAATGCTGAAGGCGCGCTGGTAACATCCAACACCATTATAATCTTTTGGAACAAAAGGAGGATTGACAGGCCGAAAAGGGTAGACAGCACTTTTGTAAATGGGTTTGTCATAACCCTGCATTTCCCAGTTGGAAGGAACCGGTATTTTTTTCCAGTTCTTTACTTTGCTCCGGTAAAAATCCCGTGGTTCATCACCCGGTTTCAATGCAAAGGAAAAATCCCATTCACCATTCAGTGAAAGATAACGCCCGCTTTTTTCACGATCACCTGTCAATGCATCTTTGAGTGTAGCAAACGAATAAGCAGTAGCCCTGGCAGCTTCCCTGTTGATACCGCTGATGGCAGGATCTTCATAGGGTTCGCGGTTAAAAACAACCGGCTGATTCGGAATGGCCGCCGGTGTTTTGTCTACTAACTGTGCCTGCAATGGCCGGCTGGTAGTCAGGGAATAACAGCACAAGAAAAATAATATCAAAAACCACTTTCTCATTCCGTCGTTTTAACTGGTTTTAATTTTTCTCCGGCTGGCTGAACTCCGGCCTCCTTTTTTTCTTCCTTCACCGGTCTCTTCCGCCAATAGTTTGCCAGTATACTGCCACTGATATTCATCCAGGGACTGAATACAGCTGCGGGCAGGCCAACGGTTCCCAATTTACCCATACTTCCCGCAAGTCCGCTGGCCATTCCGCCATTTTGCAATCCCACTTCAAAAGCGATGGTACGGCTGGAATTTTTATCCATGCCAAAAAATCGGCTGAGCCAATAACCAAAAAAATAGCCGGCTGCATTATGGATTACCGAAGCCATGAACAAAAGCAAACCCACTTTCATTAAATTATCCCTGCCGGCTGCCGTGGTTACGGTAGTAAAATAAATGATGCCAATCATGGATAGCAGCGGCATCATTGAATCGATCTTTGGAAAACGCCGGTAGAGGAAATGATATACCACACCTGCTACAACCGCACCTGCAAAAAAGCCGGATAATTGAATGGACTGTTGTAAAGCAGGGTAGCCAATACTTTGGAGAAGGAAAATAACCACCAGTAACCAGGCCGCACTGATCAACGCTAACAGGTATACTTTCCGGGTATTTGCCGCTGATGCACGTTTCAGGTAATCATGCAAGAGGGCTGCCCCGATTGGCACCAGCACAATCTTGATGATCTCAATCATCATATCGATGAATTTCACTTCGATCAGTGTGCCCGCCAACGTTTTCATCAGCAAGGGTGTGAGAAAAGGTGCAACCAGTGTAGCCATAGCAGTTACGATGACCGATAACACCAGGTTGGCACGGGCCAGGTAAACCATCACATTGGAAGCAAGCCCGCTGCTGCAACTCCCGATCAGGATGATCCCCGCAGCAATCTCGGCATCAAAATCAAAAACCCGGGTGAGCAGTAATCCCATCAGCGGCATAATACTGAAATGACAGAAAAGTCCTACCATCACGCCCTTACCTGTTGTTGCGAGACCGCTGAAATCCTTCAGGCTCATATGCGTGCCCATACCGAACATCACCAATTGAATAATAACCAGGATCAGTGTTTTATCACGGAGGTTAACGGAACCCCAGCTGGTAAATGCTGCGGGGAACATCATTCCCGCTACCACCGCGCTGATGATCCAGGCCGTATAGCGGTATCCTTTTAATGATGGTATGGATCCCAATCCGATTGCAAGGCAGATGGCAGTAGCCAGGGCAAATGGCTTATAAAGAGAAGGATCCTGCCTGAATATTCCCAGTAATAGGATAATGGCAGCGAGACCACTTATAATCAAAGATATTTTATTCCATTTCTGCATGGGCGTTTATAAAATAGTTGCCAGGAATTGTATCGCTATCGCCGGGCTGGCAAGTATCGGCACTTTTTTATCCTCTTCACGCAATGTATCCACCACCCTTGCCATGGAAGCCTGGGCCAGCAGGATCACATCTGTTTCATTTGATAATCGCTTCAATGCATCGCCCACCATTTTATCATGTGTGGCTGTATCCCCACTCATCAGGGCATCAAATGCTCCCTCGCATAAATGAGAGATTAGCTCGATTTGTTTTCCGGCAGCAACTGCTCTTC
>DASUMO010000583.1:0-2518 GCA_036277695.1 Chitinophagaceae bacterium | reverse complement strand
GCATTATTGGGACATTCAGGTTCGCAGGCCCCGCAATTGATACATTCATCGGTTATCTTAATCGCCATAGTAGAATTTATTTTATGGGTTCAGTTTTACATTTGCAGAATTGCCATGAATTCCGTTTGACTGGCAATGTAAACAAAAATAAAACGCGAAAATGAATTTACAATACCGGGTTGATTTATTGGTAAGGCTGGGTGACTATATTTTAGCTGGTACTGAAAGCAGTTGGGCAGCGGCCAAAGAACAAGCCTTCCATGAAAACAACTGGTTCATACCCGAATTTGTTGAATCAGCATGCCGCCATATCGCTCATTCTTTCCTGCAACGCGAAACCCTGGAAAATTGGATTAGGCAATACGATTTACCTCCCGAAAACAAAAACCCCAAAACCATTGGAATTGTGATGGCAGGAAATATTCCCCTGGTGGGTTTTCACGACTTGCTTACCGTCTTTATCAGCGGACATAAAGCCCTCGTAAAACCCTCCTCAAAGGATGAAGCATTGGTGAAACACCTGGTTGCCAAGCTGACGGAATGGGACAAGGAAACAAGTGAACTGATCCGTTTCTCCGCTCTCCTAAAAGGCTGTGATGCCTATATCGCGACTGGTAGCAATAATACGGCTGGTTACTTTGATTACTATTTTGGAAAATACCCCCATATCATTCGGCGTAACCGCACCTCTGTAGCCATATTGGATGGAAAGGAGTCAGCCGGGGAGCTGGCTAAGCTGGCAGACGATGTTTACCTGTATTTCGGGCTCGGCTGCCGAAACGTGACTAAGATCTATGTACCCAAGGATTATGATTTTTATCCACTGATACAGGCCTTTTCCCGCTATGATTGGATGGCTGAGCACCACAAGTACAAACATAACTATGACTATAACCTGGCCATCCTGATCCTGAATAAAAAATTCTACATGAGTAATTCTTCCCTCCTGTTAGTGGAAGATCCCAGTCTTTTTTCCCCGATCAGCCGGCTTAACTATGAATTTTACAGGGATCGCGACAAATTGACCGGGGATTTAAAACAAAATCCGCAACTGCAGTGTATTGTAGGCAGGGAGGAGATTGTCTTTGGTCAGAGTCAACACCCGGGGATCGCGGACTACGCCGATGGGGCCGATACACTTCAGTTTGTCAGCCGCTTGTAAAACACTTTCCATTTGGCGTTGATTTTTAATAAATTTACATCCGTTACAAAGTACGAAAACCTTAGTAAAGAATTGTTAAACTAAAGGCTTGGTAAACAAAGTTGGTATGACAGTTTGTTATTTTGTAATACAAGGCATATAATTTGAAATAGAATGCTTTGTCAAACAAAACAAATCTAAAAGTATATAGTGCTATGAAATGGAAACAAATTTTACTGATTATTGCCCTTAGTGCAAGCTCAGCTGTTGGCAGCGTCTGGATTTATGGAAAACTCGCCGGCAATCCCCAGGGCTTTGCACAGGTGGCCGGCGAAGCCAAACTCCCTGTTAATTATGCAGGCTATTTTGACAATGTTTCTGCCGGGGCTGAGCCGGTAGACTTTACCAAGGCGGCCAGTGCTGCGGTCCCCGCAGTGGTTCATATTAAAACAAAAATCCCGGCCCGCCGCACTAATAATAATCTTCCCCGTAACCGGAATAACTCCATGGAGGATTTCTTTGAGCGTTTTTTCAATTCGGAACCGGGTATGCAACCTGAACAAAGAGCTTCGGGCAGTGGTGTAATTATCAGTGAAGACGGTTATATCGTGACCAATAATCACGTTATCTCCAATGGTGGAGATGGGGTAGCCGATGAAATTACAGTAACATTGAGTAATAAAAAAACCTATAAAGCAAGGGTGATTGGAAAAGACCCGAGCAGTGATATCGCGGTGTTAAAAGTTGACGGTGCCAACCTGCCTTATATGATTTATGGCAATTCGGACAATGTGAAACTAGGCCAATGGGTGCTGGCTGTTGGATACCCCCTGACCCTTGAAACTACAGTAACCGCAGGTATCGTGAGTGCAAAAGGAAGGGCCATCGGCATCAATGGCCGTCAAAGCGATACTCCTATCGAATCCTTTATTCAAACGGATGCCGCCGTTAACCAGGGTAATAGTGGTGGCGCCCTGATCAGCACGGATGGTCAGTTGATCGGAATTAACTCCGCTATCCTGGCCCCTAGCGGAACCTATGCAGGTTATTCTTTTGCCATCCCGGTTAACCTGGTAAGGAAAATTGTCAACGACCTGATCAAATTCGGAGATGTAAAAAGACCTTACCTGGGAATTTCCGTATCCGAAGAAAAATATGATGCAGGCGATGGTGCTCATATCGGTATGGTAGCCCCGGATGGAGCAGCCGCCGAGATTGGCCTGAAAAAAGGTGATGTTGTGACCAGGATCAATGATAATTCGATCAGTTCCTGGCCCGAACTCCAGGGTACTATCGCCTCGTATAATGCCGGCGATAAAGTGAAAATCACTTACCGCAGGGGTGGGAAGGATTATACTGCAACTGCTACCCTGAAGA
>DASUMO010000582.1:0-2158 GCA_036277695.1 Chitinophagaceae bacterium | reverse complement strand
AACCCGCACCACCGGTGACCAAAACTTTTTTACTCATTATTTTTTATTGTTTTATTTTTTTTGTTAACTCTTTTGGAGGGTTGCCGGCGATAATGACGTTATCCGGCACATCTTTTACAATGACACTGCCGGCGCCGATGATCACATTTTTCCCGATCCGGGTCCCCTGCCTTACAACGGAACCAGCCCCGATAAAGCTTCGATATCCCACCTGGACATTCCCGCAAAGGATGGCACCGGGCCCGATATGCGCAAAATCATCAACCTGGCATTCATGATCAATGCTGCAGCGGGTGTTACAGATCACTCCTTTCCCAAGCCGGGATAGCGGGTTGATCACTGCTCCTCCTGCGATAAAGATACCCTGTTGCAGGACGACCGAAGCCGAAATTACTGCTGACGGGTGTATGGCATTCAGTGGGGGTGACAACTCTTTCGTTAATGAAGTATACACTTTCTCACGAATGCTGTTATCTCCTATTGAAATAAAATACTCATGCTGACGAAGCCAGTCTATCGCCTTGGTTTCCCCTTCTTTTCCCAGGTATTGAAGTGAAAAGGGATTGAACGCTTTTTGCTCCTGGTCGCAATAAGCTACCACTTTATAGCCGGCGGATAGTAAAATATCGGCTGCAACGAAGCCATGACCGGAATAGCCGATCAGTGCAACAGGTTTATTAGCTGGAAGATTGTTCACTTAATAATTCAAGATATTTATTTTTCAGCGATTCATGCACAAAACGCTGGTCAAACCGTTGTACAATTTTCTGCCGCAACCCGGCTGCATACTCCTTAAGATGATTGGGATGTTCCAATGCCCAGCGCAATTTGTTTTCCAGGCTAGCTGCATCCCCCGCTTCGAAAAGGAGACCGGTCTGACCATCCTCGACAATATCAATATTTCCTTCAATCCGGGAACATAGGATGGGACAGTTCATGGCACCGGCTTGCAGCAACACATTGGGAAACCCTTCCCGGTAGGAAGGATGGACCAATATTGAAGCCAGGTGCATAAAATATTCCACGTTATTGGTCCAGTTTATATGAATGACATAGGGATGATCTTTCAATAAGCGGCGGGCTTCCTCGCTGATCGGATCCAGTTCATCTTCGAAAGAACCCAACAACACCAGCCGTAAATCATTTCTTTGCTTGCTGATTTTGGCAAATGCTAGCAGCAATTCTTCAATTCCCTTATCCTTTACAATCCTTCCCACGCTAAGAAGGTAAACCAATTGCGCAGTATAGTTCAGCTGTTTCCGGGTCTCTTCCAATTTTAGCGGGTCCAATGCGGTTTCAGCATAACGTTGCAGGTTTATCCCATTACTGGACCCAAAACCCACTAAACTTAATTTATGGGAAGAAGCCAGTTTATTTTTCAAAATATAGTCCATTAATGACCGGCTGTTGGGCCAGACATGGGTTGCACTGGCTGTTGTGATCTTTTCCATTTGCACCAGGATCCTCCGGGTAAGGCCCGAAGAGGTCATAAACCGGAGACCGGCTACCGTATGAATTCTTATTTTTACCCCGGCCATTTTACCGGCCATCATAGCAAGCAAACCCGCTTTAGGAGTATGGGAATGGATGATATCAGGTTTTTCTTTTCGGAATAAGCGATACAAGGTCCATAACGAGCGCAGATCTGAAAAAGGGGTGATCTTACGGGTCATCGGAACAATGCGGTGCTCACAGCCTTCCTGACGGATCACTTCTTCTCTTTCTTTTCCGTCGGCACTGATCATGATCACTTCAAACCCCTGCTCCTTAATATATTTCATCTGGCCAGGCAACAAAAACCTTAAAGCCATAGGGACAGTGGTGATACGGATCAGCTTAGGCATCTTGGCGGTAACATTTTTTATACCAAACCTCAAGGGCAAACAAGGTCCAGATCATCTTGGCCCTTTTCTCCTCGCCTGTTTTTATCTTTTTATTCCACAGTTCGTTAATAAAGGATTCGTCCACAAAATTCTTACTGTAGGCATTGCCGGAAAAAAGATAATCCCTGATCAACTCCTTCAGTTCCCCATCAATCCATTTTTTCAACGGTATTTCAAAGCCCCTCTTGGGCTGGTTGAGCAGTTCAGCCGGTAAGTATTTAGCGGCTAATTGCCGGAGAAGGTACTTGGTTTGCGTCCCCCTGATCTTGAAATTA
>DASUMO010000581.1:0-5249 GCA_036277695.1 Chitinophagaceae bacterium | reverse complement strand
AACATACAGGCTGATTGTAATTGCATCGGAAGAAGCAATATAATAGAAGTAATAAATGAAAAAAGAGGTCAGCAATGTAAAAATATTGACCAGGTAGACCGGGATATCCAGGATCTTCAAGATCTTGCGGCAAAAAATGATGAGGGCGATTGCTGCGAGTATATCCAGCGTGAGACCGGCCAGGATATAATTTTGATTGAATAAAGCATAAAAAGGTGCGAGAAGCATGGAATATCCCGGGGGCCAATTGACCAAATATTCATAGACCGGTACGGAGAGGTCATTAGCAACTACAGTAGAAAGACTAAATCCATGGCCTTCGGTAAAATTCCGGGTTGCTATATACTGATAAGAGCCGTCAAAACGGATATTATAAAAAAAAACTAACTGCAAAATCCGCCCGGCTACTGCCAGCGCCAGTATGAACCAGCTTGTGATGCGCTGTGAAAGGAATTCTTTGATTCTATAGACCAGGCCTTGGTTCATGCAGGGAAAGCAGGATTTAGATGACTAAATTAAAAGGGCAGGAGTGGTTCTTCGAAAAAAACCGTGGAATCTTTCAATAAAGGCAAGCGCTGCCCGAATTCCGCATTCAGCACCACCCTGAACTGGTTCACATTGGTCATGCCATCATAAAACGATGTATAGTTGCCGCCCGGCAAAAAAACCGCGTTGAAGTTCATAAACCAATAATCCTTAGGGGCGGTTACCGGTAATTGCCGGAACCCATGATCACTGACCAGGATGATAATGGGGGGCCGGGTTGCTGTTTTTTTAATATGATCGATCAGGCTCAGTAATTTTTTGTTGGCATATAAAAGGTATTCGATATAAGCTTTCTTATCGTTTTTATAATCATCCCCCAGTTTCTCCATCGGGGTTTCATTTCCAGCGCTGTCAAAATAATAGGGATGGTGGGGCATTCCAAAGTGCGTGTATACAAAACGGGGTGCCTGCATTTGCTGCAGGGCGATTCGCCGGGTGGCACTGTCAATGGTCCTGTTATTAAACAGGTGGTGTTTAACGATCGATTCGATTTTTTGCTGGGAGGCAAAATGAAAGCCCAGGTTTCTCCGGAAGCGACTGATAAAAGTCTGGGCAGTGAACAGCGCTCTTTTGGTTGGATAAAAAGGATTGTAGACCAGTTTTTCCTTATCGGCCAGTTCAAAGTAAGAGTGATTAAAGAAATGATAATCTTTTTTCTCGAGGAACCTTATGAGATTATTTTCCCTGATCAAACCCCGGCAGCGCAACATATCACGGTGATTGATGATGCCCGATTCCAGGTTCGTTAAATACTCCATGCTGAGCATGGATGACATGGAATAAATAGTAGCGTTGTAATTAGAACGGGAATTATTGATGATATGAAATCCCCGCTGCCGCAATTCGTTTTCAAAAGCTGAGTTATCAAAACCAAATACCTGCGTTAATTCCGTTTGACCGGCATATTCGTCGGCCACGATCAGGAAGATATCGGGGCGTTGGCAGGTATCACAAGCCTGTAAACTGGCGGAAAGATCAGGGGCGTTGGGTCCGCCTGGCTTCAACATTTTTGGAACCAGGGTGGCAAGGTCGATCAACACGAATACAAGCAGGAGCAGGTTAATAAATCCTGCCACATGACGAAGTTGCTTTTTCGTTTTCTTCAGGTAGATGATCAATACCAGCAGGCCCAGGAATGCTGCGGGTACCAGGAAGCTGTATTTAACGATGAGGCTATCACTGAACTGTTTTTTCAAAAAATCATGCATGCTTCCAAAAAAGAAATTAAAAGCCAGCAGGTAAAGGCTTACCAATGCTGCTTTCCGGGTATCCCGGAAAAATAGCCAGCCTGCAGCAGTTAGCAGGATACCTGCCCCTGAATAGAGAAAGGCAAGGATAAAAGCTTCTTTTACCAGGATCGGAACATAATTTTCACCCAGGCCATGTAGCACAAAAAAAAGAGGGAGCAGGAAAAGGAAAAAAGGGAAAGCCGGGTTCAATTTTATCATGCAGGGTCGCAGGTTTATGTTCAGCTGGCGCAAAACTAAATAAACACTCTTATTTAAGGAGCTTAATTTTATTGAGCAAACTGCGGATGAGGTAGAATAGTTTATTTTCGGGGCTGGCATATCAAAATAAAAAATGCCACCCGGCCTCAATAGCAAGGAAGCAAAACCGGTTCATGACCTGCAAGAAGTTGGAATGAAAATATTATCGTTATTACAGGAATATAAAGAATTGGCCAGGCTTCAACGGCGGATGGCCAAACTATTCCCCTTGTATAAAGAACAAAGGCAATGGCTGGGCCGGTTCCGGGAAATCAGCCGCCATATTGAATCGGCCCATAACCCCAGTCATATTCTTCGCTTCCTCCTGGCTATGTTTGAGCTGGACCCGGCAATGGAAGGCTGTATCGTGGAAGCGGGTGCTTATAAAGGGGGAAGTACAGCGAAGATCAGCCTGGTGGCACACCATATCCAACGCGAATTTGTAGTATTTGATTCATTTCAGGGGCTTCCTGAAAATGATGAGCCCCACGATAAAAGTCTCGAAGGTCACTCGATCCGCGATTGGTTTAGCGGGGGAAAATTCTCCGGTTCACTGGATGAAGTAAAAAGGAATGTGGAGGAATACGGGAATATTTCGGTTTGTCATTTTATACCTGGCTGGTTCGAGGAAACCATGCCTTTCTTTAACCGTAAGATAGCACTGGCTTACCTGGATGTGGACCTGGCCAGCAGCACCCGCACCTGCCTGAAATATTTATACCCTTTATTAGTGCCCGGGGGCGCTATCTTTTCGCAGGATGGAGACTTTCCCCTGGTGATAGATGTATTTAAGGATAAAGAATTCTGGAGAAAAGAAGTCGGCTGTTCAACCCTGCCTGCCATCCAGAACCTCGGAAAAAAAATAACCATCATAGAAAAAATAAAATAAGCATAGGCAGAAGGCTGCCTGTACCTCATGGAGAAATTAGTATATATAGGAATGAGCGCCGACCTGATTCACCCCGGTCACCTGAATGTGATCAATACTGGCAAAAAACTGGGTCGCGTAGTCATCGGCCTGTTGACAGACCAGGCTATCGCTTCATATAAAAGAGTGCCCTATCTCAGCTATGAACAACGCAAAATCATCGTGGAAAATATCGCAGGCGTTAGTGAAGTGATCGCGCAGGAGACGCTGGATTATTCCGATAATCTCCGCAAGCTGCAACCAGCTTATGTTGTACATGGTGATGACTGGAAGACCGGTGTGCAGCAGGGCACACGCCAGAAAGTAATTGATACATTAAAAGAATGGGGAGGTGAACTGGTGGAAGTGGCGTATACAGGTGGGATTAGTTCTTCCGCCATACAAAAGGCGGTAAAGGAAGCCGGCACCACAGCTGCGAACCGTTTAAAACGTTTAAAACGCATTCTCCATGTAAAGCCCTGTATGCGGGTCATGGAAGCACATAATGGCTTAAGTGCATTGATCGTGGAGAATAGTTCTGTAATGGATGAAAACGGGATGGCCCGGGAATTTGATGCCATGTGGATCAGCAGTCTTACTGATTCCATGGCCAAGGGTAAACCCGATATTGAAGCGGTGGATATGACCTCGAGACTGCAAACCCTGCACGATATCCTGGAGGTAACAACCAAGCCAGTGATTTTTGATGGGGATACAGGTGGTAAAACTGAACATTTCGTCTTCACGGTTCGTTCGCTGGAAAGGTTGGGGGTTTCGGCGATCGTAATTGAAGATAAAACAGGTCTAAAAAAGAATTCCCTGCTGGAAGAGCAATCTTCGCAGGAACAGGAAAGCATCAGCGCTTTCTGCGAGAAAATAAAAGCTGGGAAAAAGAATTCAGTCACCGGTGACTTTATGATCATTGCCCGGATCGAAAGCCTGATACTGGGAAAAGGAATGGAAGATGCGTTGGAACGGGCCCGCGCCTATATACAGGCCGGCGTTGACGGTATCATGATTCACAGTAAATCCGCCTCTCCGGATGAAATACTGGAGTTCGCAAGGCAGTATAAAGATTTTGACCAGAAAGTAACGTTGGTAGCTGTTCCTACAACTTATAATAGTATTACCTGGCAGGAACTGGAGCGGGCGGGTTTTAATATTGTGGTTTATGCCAACCAGCTATTACGCAGCGCTTACCCGGCCATGTTGCATACAGCAGAATCTATTCTCCGCCATCATCGCAGCCAGGAAGCCGAAAAAGAATTGATGCCCGTGAGTGAACTGCTTAAACTTATTCCTTCACAATTATGATAGCCCCGGCCAGTTTATATCGTTTTTTGGAAAAAAAAGGAGTTAGTTTTTTTTCAGGAGTCCCTGATTCGCTGCTGAAATATTTCCTGAAATATGTAGCAGATCATTCTGCTGCGGAGAACCATCTTATTACAGCCAATGAAGGATTGGCGATTGGCCTGGCAAGCGGGTATTATTTGCGCAGCGGGCGCTTACCCCTTGTTTATTTACAGAATTCAGGGCTGGGGAATACCATCAATCCTTTGACATCCCTGGCCGATCAGGAAATGTATGGAATTCCCCTGTTGCTGATGATCGGCTGGCGCGGGCAACCCGGAATCAACGATGAACCCCAGCATAGAAAAATGGGAAGGATTACCATCCCTTTACTGGACGTACTGGAAATACCTTTTTATTTGATGGAAGAAGATGAAAAAACTTCATTTGAAAGAGTTAATGATGCGATTACACATTCGCTGGAAAATCGGCAACCTGTTGCCTTGCTGGTACCGGCTGACGTTTTCGAAACCTATGAAGGCCTGCCTCTTCAAAATCCTTATGAACTGGTAAGGGAAAAAGTAATCGCTGCTATACTGGCAGATCTCAGCGGTAATGAAACAATAATTTGCACGACGGGAAAATCCGGCCGTGAATTTTATGAGCAGAACCTGGCACTTGGTAAAAAATTCAGCAAATATTTTTTATGTGCAGGCGCCATGGGACATGCCAACCATATTGCCCTGGGTTTGCAATCAGACGCCCCTGAAAAGATCATCATGCTTGACGGGGACGGGGCTCTTTTAATGCATTTGGGTGCCTTACCCGCATTGGCCCAAAGATCCCGGGGAAATTTCCTGCATATCGTTATTAATAATGGCAGTCATGAATCAGTTGGAGCACAACCCACAGGGGCATTTTCCATTGACTTATGCCGGCTTGCCGCTGCCTGTGGTTATGAAAATATTACCAGGATCACTGACCAGGCAGGCCTTGAAAAATGGTTGAAAGATGAATTA
>DASUMO010000580.1:0-2986 GCA_036277695.1 Chitinophagaceae bacterium | reverse complement strand
GGGCGAAAGAATTTTTTCTTCGTTATTTATAAAGTAGGTCGGTAGCTTTTCTTCGCATAGCTCAACCAGGTGGGATGTATTGGATGAATTATAGCCGCCAATTACGATGGCCAGGTCAGCCGGTACGGTCAACATACCGGTTACGGCAGTCTGGTTATCGTTGGTGGCATAACAGAGCGTATCACGGGTATCGGCAAATCGCTCTTCTGTCTGCGCAGGTTGAAAACTTTCCAGCATTATTTGTTTCAGGAAATCCGCAATAGCCTGCGTATCGCTGGCCAGCATCGTGGTTTGATTGACGACACCTATTCTCTGTAAATCTTTTACCGGGTCAAATCCTGCGGAATATTGTCCCCTGAATTCATCGTAAAACAAAGACAGTGGTTTTTCGCCCTGGATATATTTTGCCAGTGCAATAGTTTGGTTCATATCCTCCACCACCAGGGCCGGGCCATTAGAGGCGGCACGGGAAAATGTAGCCCGGGTTTCTTCATGGTTTGGTTTGCCATGAATGATGGTTGTGTAATTTTTCCTGGCAATTACCTCGCTTCTGTTCCACACTTTTTCCACAAAGGGGCAGGTCGTGTTGTATTTTTCTGTAGCTATTCCCAGTATGGCTAGTTTTTTTTCAATTTCCAGGGTGGTCCCGAATGCGGGGATAATCACTATGTCGTCTGGCTTTAATTCCTCAAAAGGAATCAGCTGCTGTCCAAATGTATCCTGCAAGAAGTTCACGCCGTGGGCCTGCAGGTCCGCATTGACTTGTGGATTATGGATCATTTCACTCAGCAGGAATATCCTTTTACCGGGGTTTTCTTCCACGGTGCGAAAGGCGATCTCAATAGCATTTTCTACCCCGTAACAAAAACCGAAATGACGGGCCAGGTAAATATGCAGGGGACCGAAATCGAGCAGGGTAGGGGTAAAATCCTTTTTCATTTTATCGGCTTCTTTCCGCTTTTTTTTGATAGCGGAAATCAGGGGGCTCCGATAAATGATAGGGACATCAAAACTCTTCATTCAGCAAAGATACGAAGGGGAAGAAGTCTGGGATAGGAAGTAAGAAGTAAGAAGTAGGAAATAAGGCAGTCTTACAAACAGCTCGCAGCTCACAGCTCGCGGCTCTCCTCTTCCGACTTTTCCCTATCTTCCCCGAAAGTTAGCGCTATGCGATATTGTTTGCTTGCCTTTTCTTTTTCAGTTCTGCTGGGTTCCTGTAAACTGATGCCAAAAAAAGATGAAAAGTCAAACAGTAAAAACAAGACCAGTATGATGACAAACGGATTCAAGCCTGTGGAATGGGCACAGGCAACCAATATTTACGAAGTCAATATCCGCCAATACAGTCCCCAGGGAACATTCAACGCGTTTACCGCTTCTCTGCCAAGATTAAAGGAAATGGGGGTACAAACCCTGTGGTTTATGCCCATATACCCAATTGGCCGGCAAAACCGGAAAGGCGGTTTGGGCAGTTACTATTCCATACAGGATTATACAGCTATCAGTCCTGATTACGGGACGATCGAAGATTTTAAAAGCCTTGTCAAACAAGCACATGAACTGGGCTTTAAAGTAATACTGGATTGGGTAGCCAACCATACATCCTGGGATCATGTGTGGACCCAATCGCATCCCCAATATTATACCAGGGACAGTGCAGGTGGTTTCCAGCCTCCCTTTGCTGACTGGGCCGATGTGATCGACCTCGACTTTAATAATAAAGATCTTTGGAAGGCTATGATAAATGCCATGTCGTTTTGGGTAAAGGAAACCGATATCGATGGTTTCCGTTGCGATATGGCCCACCTGGTTCCTCTCGAGTTCTGGAAACAGGCCCGGGCTGAACTGGATCAGCAAAAACCCTTATTCTGGCTGGCTGAAACAGAGGAACCTCACTACCACGAAGTGTTTGATGCCAGTTATACCTGGGAATTTCTTCATAAAATGGAGGCTTTCTGGCGACAGGAGACGACAATTGCCGGGTTAGACAGTGTTTTAGTCAAGTATGATTCTCTTTTTCCCAAACAAGCCCTTCGTCTTTATTTTACCAGCAATCACGATGAGAACTCACATAGTGGCAGTGAATACGAGAGGATGGGAGAGGCGGCCAGGGCTTTTGCCGTGCTCTGCGCTACCTGGAATGGCATCCCGCTCCTATATAACGGACAGGAACTTCCCAATAAAAAAAGACTGGCATTTTTTGAAAGAGATCCCATTGACTGGTCGGGCAAATATGACTTACATGATTTTTATAAAATCCTCTTAAACCTGCATTCTTCGCATCCTGCCCTCCGGGCCGGGGATTCCACGGTGCAGACTATCCGGTTGAGGACAACCGAAGAAACGAAAGTATTCGCATTCCTTAGGCGAAAAGCAGACCGCCAAGTGCTGGTCGTATTAAATCTTTCCGGGGAGAAAGACCTGCATTTTGATATAACAGATGAAAATCTAAGCGGGTTATTCCGAAACAGTTTTTCCGGGGCTGCTAATGATTTTACCAGCGCCAGGAGTTTTGAAATGCAGCCCTGGGAATACCTGGTATATGAAAAATGAACCGGCCGAACGGTTTAAATAAAAGAAAAAGTTCTTCAAAACTGGAACTGCATCTAATCTGTGCAATACCGCCTTGAAGAACTTTTATTTATTCTGTGATAGTGTTACTTTTTATTGCTCTTCCAGGTTTAACGGGTAGGTATAAGTTCCGTCATAACCGGGGTACATACCCTCCAGTCTCACCGTTCCATCAGCACGGCCTAAGATCCTTGCCAATTGTTCTATACTATTGATCTCAACGCCATTTACACTGGTGATCACAAAACCTTCCTGCATTCTTGTTTTAGCCAGGGGGCTATTGGAGCCGATTGATTTTACCAGCACGCCGCCATTGATATCATATTGTTTGGCTTTATCCTTACTTACTGTTTCCAGTTCAGCACCCAGTTTCTGGTTGATATCAGTCTTTGCCACTTCTTCGTAAGATCCGGCT
>DASUMO010000579.1:0-14876 GCA_036277695.1 Chitinophagaceae bacterium | reverse complement strand
CATAGGTAAGCATAAAGGTCTCGTCATGCGTATACTTACGGATACGCTTGATCCGGCCGGCCGTATTGGTTTCCACGCCGGTATCAATCAGGGTTACACAGAAAGACTCGCTGGTAGAGTAATGCACATCCATCTTATTACTGCCCAGTTCAATGGTAATATCAGAATTATGGAGATAATAATTCATGAAATATTCCTTGATGAAATAACCTTTATAACCCAGGCAAATGATAAAATCATTAAACCCGTAGTGTTCATAAATCTTCATGATATGCCAGAGTATAGGCTTACCCCCGATCTCGATCATGGGTTTAGGCCTGATCGTGGTTTCTTCAGTGAGCCTCGTACCCAGGCCGCCGGCCAGAATGACAACTTTCATTTTATTGATTTAATCAGCGACGATTGAATTAAGGTATTGGCCATAACCACTTTTGATCAGCTGGTCGGCCAATATTCTCAATTGCTGTTTTGAAATAAATCCTTTGCGGTAGGCAATCTCCTCGATACAACCGATCTTGGTGCCCTGCCTTTTTTCAATCACCCGCACAAATTCACTTGCATCACTAAGTGAATCAAAAGTCCCGGTATCCAACCAGGCTGTTCCCCGGTCCAGTACGGCTACCTTAAGCCTTCCCTGTTGCAGGTAAACTTTGTTCACATCCGTGATCTCGTATTCACCCCGGGCCGAGGGTTTTAGTTCCCTGGCGATCCGGATCACATCATTGTCATAAAAATATAAGCCCGGCACGGCGTAACTGGATTTTGGTTGAGTTGGTTTTTCCTCGATGGATACCGCATGCATATCGCTGTCAAATTCCACTACACCATACCGTTCAGGATCGGATACCTGGTAGGCAAATACATAACCTCCTTCCGTATTCACCAGGCTTTCCAATTGCCGGCCCATCCCGGCGCCATAAAAAATATTATCCCCCAGCACCAGGGCTACCTTATCCTTTCCTATAAATTCTTCGCCAATCACAAAAGCCTGCGCCAGGCCATTCGGAACTTCCTGCACCGCATATTCAAAACGGCAGCCGACCTGGCTGCCATCACCCAACAAACGCCGGAACGATATATTGTCCTCGGGCGTCGTAATGATAAGTATGTCACGTATCCCGGCGATCATCAGGGTCGAAAGCGGGTAATAGATCATGGGCTTATCATAGATCGGCATCAGTTGTTTGCTGATAGCTTTCGTAATGGGATATAACCTTGTACCGGAACCGCCGGCGAGGATGATGCCCTTCATGGGAATTGATTAGTTACTTTGAAAATAGTTGAAATGTAGTTGAACATAGTTTAACGGTGGTTGAACGTTGTTGCGTGTTAGTTTGCAATGTCCTACAATAGTTGTTGAACAGTGGTTGAAAGATGGTTGAACAATTGCTCAACTATTGTTCAACTTTAGTTCAACTATATCTTCACTCATTTCCTCTCGCCATACATCCCTTCGTAATAATGTTGATACTCACCGGAAGTTACGTGTTTGAGCCATTCTCCATTCTGCAAATACCAGTCAATTGTTTGCGAAAGCCCTTCTTCGAAAGTTACGGTGGGTTTCCATCCCAGTTCCTGGTTGATCTTGCTGGCATCAATGGCATAGCGGTGATCATGACCCGGCCGGTCTTTCACATAGGTAATCAGTTGCTCACTGGTACCGGGTGCATTTCCAAGTTTTTCATCCATCAGCCTGCACAACAACTTTACAAGATCAATATTCCTCCATTCATTGAAACCGCCGATCGCATATGTATCGCCGGTTTTCCCCTTGTGAAAAACCAGGTCTATTGCCAGGGCATGGTCTTTGACAAATAACCAGTCGCGGGTATAGAGTCCATCACCATAAACCGGGAGTGGCTTTTTCTGAATCACATTATTGATAAATAAGGGAATCAATTTTTCCGGAAAATGGTTAGGGCCATAGTTGTTGGAACAATTAGTGACGACGGCCGGTAACCCATAGGTATCATGGTAAGCCCTTACAAAATGATCACTGGAAGCCTTGGATGCACTATATGGCGAATGGGGATCATAAGCAGTTGTTTCTGTAAAATATCCCGATTCGCCCAATGCACCGAAAACCTCATCGGTTGAAACATGATGAAAGCGATATGGTATGAGCTGTGAGCTTTGAGCTTCGAGCTTCGGGCTATCAGACGGGTTTTTGAGCCAGGCATTCTTGGCTGCATTCAATAGGTTGACTGTTCCAATCACATTGGTATATACAAAATCAAGCGGGGAAAGTATGGAGCGGTCAACATGGCTTTCAGCGGCAAGGTGAATAATCCCATCCGGTTGATGCAGGTGAAACACTCTTTCCAGTTCTGTTGTATCAAGGATATTTACCTTCTCAAAAAAATAATTCGGTGCATCTTCAATATCCCGAAGATTCTCCAGGTTGCCGGCATAGGTCAATGCATCCAGGTTTACGATCTTATAACGAGGATATTTATTTACAAATAACCTGACAACATGGGAGCCGATAAACCCGGCACCGCCGGTGATGAAAATACAACGCACCATTAATTATTTAGGATGTGATAAATACGTCAAAAAAACCGGCACGGGAAGTAAAATCCTGTTTAGCCATTTCTTTCAACCTGAATAAGATCTTATAGCCTCTGCCGGTGATAAAATCCCAGATATCCTCCAGGTTATGTCCAAAATTCCTGATTCCTTCGGGGTGTAAGGCCAGGATCATGTTGGGCTGAAATCTCTGCAAGGTTTTTAGCGCTCCTCTCAAAACACTTAGCTCAGCTCCTTCCGCATCAATTTTAATAAAATCAATTTTCTCAATTTTTTCCTGGTTTACATAGTCGTCAATGGAATAAAGTTTGACGCGGATCCTTTGCTCCAGCCTATCCTGCCGGTTATTGTCCACAAGACTGTTTGAATTATCGGCCCGGTGTTCAGAAATAAAGAAACTGGTCTCACCACTTTGTTCGCCGAGCGCCGCATTTTCTGGCCGGATGATACTATTACTATGATTGAGCGCAATGGTTTTTTGCAGTAATTCAAAGGAGGAAGGTGTAGGTTCAAAAGCATAAACTTTTCCCTTTACCCCAGTTTTATGAGCAAATATCACCGACATCAGCCCGATATGTGCTCCCACATCAACCACATGCATCCCGGGTTCAATATATTTATCAATTAACAATAGATTTTCGGCTTCATAATCGGCCGGGAAATACTTATAAAACCGAACAGGCATTTGAATGCTATGTCCGTTAAACGATCGCCTGAGGCCTTTCCGCAATGTGATCATATCCAACAACTCGTAATAGATACGTTTGATCATTCATGCTGTGATTTATACCAATCAAAGGTCATTTTTAATCCCTGCTCAACCGTAATCGCGGGGTCATATCCCAGCAAGGATTGTGCCTTTGATATATCAGCCAGGCTATGTTTTACATCGCCTTTGCGTTCAGGGCCATGAATGGGTTGCAGCAAACTGCCTGCTTGTTTTCTCAGGTGATCAAAAAGTTCATTCAGCGAAGTCTGTTGCCCGCAGGCAATATTGTATACCTGATTTAGTGCCTCCTGTTTTTCCGTAAACAATGATAAAATATTCGCCTGGACGGCATTATCCACAAATGTAAAATCCCGGCTATGGTTGCCGTCACCGTTAATGGTGGGAGGCTTGTTATTTAGCACGGCCTCAGCGAACAGGGGTATCACCGCTGCATAGGGCCCTGCCGGATTTTGCTTGGGCCCGAAGATATTAAAGTAGCGCAGCCCGATAAATTCAACTCCGTAGAGACTGGCATATACTTGCGCATATAACTCATTTACATATTTTGTGACAGCATAGGGAGAGAGCGGTTTCCCGATTGTATCCTCTTTTTTGGGCAGGCCCGGGTGATCTCCATATGTTGAAGAACTGGCGGCATATACGACCCGCCGAATTCCTTTTTCTTTTGCCGCTGTGAAAATATGCAACGTACCGGTAATGTTCACCTCATTAGTGGTGATCGGATCGTTGATTGAACGGGGGACCGAACCCAGCGCAGCCTGGTGCGAAATGCGGTCTATTCCTTCGCAAGCCTGCAAACAGGTTTCGTAATTCCGGATATCGCCTTCAATAAACTGGAACCGTTCATGGGTGCGGAATCCCTCAATATTCCGGGTTGACCCGGTGGCGAGGTTATCCAGTACTCTTACCAGCGTTACTCTTTTATCTTCTAATAATTTACCAACCAGGTTTGACCCGATAAAACCAGCTCCGCCAGTGACCAAGATCTGCATCCCTTATTTTTTCTTTTTAAACCAGTTTCGGATATCCAGCAATCCTATGAATCGTTCAAACAGGCTTTGTGGCGGATGCTCCTCCTCATAATAGCTGGATTCGCCATATCCATATCCGTAGCCATAACGGCCATAACCATAATAGCCATAGCCCGGTTTCATTTTTACATCATTGATTACGATGGATACCTTGGGTAGTTTATTATCCTGGTAAAACTCATCGATCAGGGCCACCTGTTTTTTAAATGTATGACCCTGGCGCACCAGGTATAAGGTACAATCGGCAAATTTACCCAATGTCATCGCGTCACTTACCATTCCCACCGGTGCCGTATCCACGATCACTACATCATAGTTCTCTCTTAACCAGGTAAACATATTTTCGACCCGCTGATCCAGCAATAATTCGGAAGGATTGGGGGGGATAGGTCCGCAACCCAATACATAAAAATTCTCCTGGCCTTCAACCGGGCGAATCAGTTCGGGCAGAGTGGCTTTCCCTACAAGATAATTTGTTATACCTGCTGCCTTCGACATTCCCAGGCCGGATAAAACTTTGGGTTTGCGGATATCAAATTCCAGGATGATGGTTTTTTTACCGGCCAGCGCCAGCACTGCAGCCATATTGGTACTGATAAAGGATTTTCCTTCCCCGCTAAAGGAGGAAGTAACTAATATTACGGACTTATCAACTTTGTTCAAAATATACTGCAGGTTGGATCGAATGATCCTGAACTGCTCGGCCACCATGCTTCGGGTAGTTTTATTAACCACCAGTACTTTATCAGAATAAGAGTGACCAACCTCGCCAAGAATGGGAGCGGCCGTAATTTTTTCGATATCAAAGCGGGTCGCGACTTTATCATTCAATACTTCGCCGATAAAGATGATCATCGCGGGTAAACCCAGGCCCAATAATATGGCCAGGATCTGGATGGCGCGGCGGTTTGGTTTGACCGGGACACTGGATGCCACGGCTTTGTCCACCACCCGGGAACTGGCAATCGTAGAGGCTCTTGAAATGGCAGTCTCCTCTCTTTTTTCCTGTAAATATTTATACAGGGTCTGCAAGGTCTCCACCTGGCGTTTTCTTTCCAGGTATTCTTTCACTTTATAAGGCATGGTCCTTACCTGTGATTGAGCTGTACCACTCCTCGTCCGTAAATCGGCTATGATGTTGGAATAGACAGTCTTAATTCCCTTCAGGTTTTCCAGAATACTGGTACGTAATTTTTCAATTTGGCCGTTGGCTTCAATCACGGTTGGATTTTCCAACGGAACATTCCCGTCTATCAGCTGTTGCCTTTTTAGCTGCGCAGTGTTATACCCCGATACCAGTTCATTCAATGTCACGTCTTCCAGCAATAAGGAAGAAGGGACTTTAGAATATTCATTCCTTTTATCCCGAACATAATCCTCTACAATCTGGGCTGTGTTCAACTGGATCCTTTGTTCAGCGATGCTTTTATCAGCTTCTTCGATGGCATTGAAATAATTTCCAAATTGCGTTTCGATATCGATCAGGTCATTAGCCTCCTGGTAAGCCAATAATACACGTTGTGCACTGTCATAAGCCCGGCCATATTCGGCCAATCTTCCATCTATGAACTGGAGAATGGAGTCGGAAGAACTTTTCTTTTCTTCTATACTGTAAAGCTTGTATTCCTCCATCAGCTGGTTCACCACATCTGCTCCCATTTGTGCATTTTCGGTCTGCATGCTGATGGAGATAATCCCTGTACCCAGTGTTTTGGGATTTACCTGTATGCTACCAGCCAGCCCGGCTGCCATTATATAAGAAGGTTTCCATTCTACACTGTATTCCTTGCTGATGCCGGCAGACGGATTGCGATCCAGCCTGAATACACCGTAACTATTGCGGAATACCTGTCCAAACAGGAATTCCTTCTCACTATCATTAACTGTAAATTCCTGTGTATTCAGGAAATGGATATTCAGTGTAAAAGGACGGGAGGAATCCGACAATTGTAAAGCTGTAACCAGGAAAGGTCCCTGCTTATATATGTTGGGGGTTTTGATTTTTCCTTTGGCAAAATAGTTAAACTGGAGTCCAAGCCGGTTCACTACTCTTTCCATCAGTGGCTTGGATTTCAGGATCTCGATCTCGCTCTGGATATTCAGTGCCTTGTCGTTGACAAAAATGTCTTCGAATTTATCGGAACGTGTACCCTGCTTATCGCTTTTGATATACATAGTACCACCCACACTATAAATGGGTGTGGCATACCGCAGGTAAGCATAGGCTGCGAATAATGCCAGTGCCACCGAAAGAATAAATACGGGTAAAAATCGTACATATTTATAAAAGAGGTCCCTTAGGCTCAGACTCCAGAGTTCGCTCTTATGGCTATTGACCTGTTCTTCCATCGGTTAGGGGAGTGGTATTTTCAGGAATATTAGTTTTTAAAAATATTGAATAACGTTGCAGCCACCGTCACTAGTGTGAGCGCAAAGGAAATTCGTTGGGCTACAATGGACTGTTCAGCATCCCTGGCCTTCTTTTTGGTGGGTTCCACAATCAATACATCATTCTGTACCAGGTAGTAATAAGGGGATTGGAAGAGACTGTCTGAAGAAAGGTTCACTTCCCCAATCTGTCTTTTTCCATCTGTTTCCCGGATGATCTTGATCTTATCTTTTCTGCCATAATCGGTAACTCCGCCTGCCAGGCCTACCGCTTCAAGTATAGTTACTTTTTCACCGGGAATAGTAACCACTCCTTCCCGGCCTACCTGGCCCAGCACCGTTACCTTCAGGTTTAGAAAACGAATGATCACGGTCGGGTCTTTTAATAATTCAACCGGCTCTGTCAGCTTTTTCCGGATCTGTTCCGCTAATTCATGTTTGGTAAGCCCTTCTGCATGGATGGTGCCCAGTCGCGGATATTCTATATTTCCTTTGGCATCTACTAAAAATCCGCCGGTTGCTGTGCCCCCGGCAGATTCAGAGACGGGTAAATTATACAAGCGATCAACTTCGGGCACTGTGCTGGCGCTATAAACCTGGATGGATAAATGATCGTTCTTCTGGATTTTTAATTCTTGTATTGCCAATTCGCCCTGGCCTGTTGTATCAGTGATTCTATCCAAATAATAGGGTTGAGGAACTTTTCGCTGGGAGCCGCAGGATATAATATATAATGGAAACACCAGCAGGAAAAGGAGGCGCAGGATTTTCATTAAGATGTTTATTTAATGGGTCGCTTAAGCTTAAAGATTTGGTTTTTCAGGGCCGCGTCGAAGTTAGCTTAGTTCTGTCAATATACGCCACGAGTACATATCCCAGGCTATCGATAGCCACCTTGACAGTTTTATGCTGAACGGCCAGCACCTTCCCTTCCTGATCCATTAAAGGACCCCGGGTTATTTTCACCCGCTGGTCCACCTTTAATTCTATGGGCCTTACTTCTACATTTTCATATTCATCCAGGAATTTCCGGATATTGGCGATCTCTTTTTCCTTGATCACAGCCGGTTTACCTTCCCAATATACAAAATTGATTACCCCGGGTGTCATCCGAACAGCAGTCCTGTCAGCATCACTCACTTTTACAAAAACATAGGACTTAAACAATGGCTCTTCTACTACTTTAACCCGGTCACTCCATTTTCGCCTCACTTTATTGAGCGGACAATAACTTTCAGTTCCTTTTTCCCGGAGCAGTTGATCCACTTTTTTCTCCCATCGCGGCCGGGTATAGACTGCTAACCATTTTTTCGCCACCATGATTTCTTTTGCAGACAGCTTCGCCATCTCAGTCACATTTATTTTTTTCACATGACCGGCTAAACAGAACCGGGAAAACGAACGAGACCCGGAAATCCTTGATTTACGGTTGCAAATATAGGGGGAACATGGGAGTGACAAGAATATAAAAGACACAGATTAAGAGGCATTTATTCCCCAGATGTTGATAATTATTCCACAGGGCGGATTTCTTTATTGGCTAACTTATATTTTTTGCCACTTTGGGGACAAACAGCGAATCCCTTTTCATCAAAGTTCAGGGTCACTCCAGCTTCACTTACCCAACCTACCTGGCGGGCCGGGTTTCCAATCATTAAAGCAAAGGGAACTACATTTTTCGTTACCACAGCCCCGGCACCGATCATAGCATATTCACCGATCTCGATGCCACAAAGAATGGTGGCGTTGGCGCCGATGCTGACGCCTTTGCGTACCCTTGTCTTTTTGAATTCATGCTTTCTTTCAATGAAACTCCTGGGGTAGATAACATTGGTAAACACCATGGCAGGCCCCAGGAAAACATCATCCCCGATCTCCACTCCATTAAAAACTGATACATTGTTTTGGATCTTGACCCGGTTCCCGATCATTGCATTATCTCCAATAAAAACATTCTGACCAAGTATGCAATTTTCGCCCAGCTTACTACTTGCAGATACATGGCAAAAATGCCAGATCCTGGTGCCTTTCCCGATTTCAGCTCCCCTATCTATTATTGAACTGGGATGAATAAAAATATCAGGCTCTTCCATTCTGCCAAAATAATTCATTTCAAATAGTTCCTCCAAATTATACCCCTCAATTTGCTACATTTAAATATTAAAATTGACTGCTTGAACCAACGCTTTTATTCGCTTGATGTTTTCCGGGGCGCCACTGTTTGCCTCATGATATTGGTGAACAATCCCGGCAGCTGGACACATACTTTTCCTCCTCTCAAGCATGCTCCCTGGCATGGGTTAACACCAACCGACCTCGTATTCCCCTTTTTTTTGTTCGCGGTTGGTAATGCGATGTCATTTGTGATGCCCAGGCTGGAAGCGGCAGGGGATGCCGTATTCTGGAGAAAAATCATCAAGAGGAGCCTGATCATATTTTTGATCGGCCTATTCCTGAACTGGTGGCCGTTTATGAAATGGGATGACGGAGCCCTGGTATTCCGCCATTGGGTAGACCCGGATAATCCTGAAAGCGGGGTTCGGATACTGGGTGTATTACAAAGGATAGCCATTTGCTATTTTTTTGCTTCTATTATTGTTTATTATCTCAAAGCCAGGAAAGCCTTTCTCGCCGGTCTTATACTGTTGTTGATCTATTGGCTACTCTGTTATATCGGGAATCCAGGTGATCCCTACAGCCTTAAAGGCTGGTTTGGTACCGGTATTGACAAAAAAATCCTCGGTGTGGCACATATGTATAAAGGAGAAGGAATTGCTTTTGATCCAGAAGGGTTGCTGAGCACCCTGCCGGCAATTGTGCAGGTGATATTTGGTTATATCGTTGGCGATTATATACAGAAAAAAGGAAAGAATTTTGAAATGGTTACGGGCCTATTCATAGCCTCTGTTGCCCTGTTGATAACAGGTTTCTGCTGGGATATGGTTTTCCCTATCAATAAGAAAATATGGACAAGCTCCTATGTCATTTATACCAGCGGGCTGGCAGGCATGACCATCGCAACCATGATCTATATGATCGAATTCAGGAATATCAAAGGAGGCCTGGCCCGTTTCTTTGATGTGTTTGGGAAAAATGCCCTTTTTGTTTTTGCACTGAGCGCTTTCCTGCCCAAGGGTTTGGCACTTATACGAATTCCAGACGGGTTAAACGCCAAGGGTATAATGACCTATACCAATCCCTGGAACTGGCTCTATAAAAAAGTGCTGATCCATACTCCGGGCACCCCGGAAATTGGTTCCTTATTATATGCGATTGCGGTAATCATTTTCATGTGGGCCATTTGTTATTGGATGGACAAGAAGAAGATTTATGTGAAGGTGTGAATTAGCTGTGAGCCTTGAGCTGCGGGCTTTGCAACTATGAACTCTGAACTCATATCTTATCCCAACTCCGGTGTTTTGCTCCATCCATCTTAACGATCCTGGGAGTGAACTTACCGACTATATCCACCAACGCATGTTGCGATTGCATGACCAGGTTGATGTCTTTATAGGCAAACGGTGATTCATCCAAGCCTCCACCCAGCAATTTCACGCCGTGTTTCTTCAATTCGTCTTTAAATTGTTCTTCCGTTACAGAAGCCATCGCCCTGGTTCTGCTCATCTTTCTCCCCGCACCATGGGAGGCAGAATTGACAGCAGCAATCTCGCCTTTACCCTTTACGATAAAACCATCTGCTGTCATCGAACCCGGAATGATACCGAGCACATTCTTTCCTGCCGGTGTTGCGCCTTTTCGATGAACGATCAACTCTCTTCCTTCCCAGTTTTCCTTCCAGGCAAAGTTGTGATGGTTCTCCACCATTCTTATAGGAAAGCGGCCTAATTGTTTTGCAATCTTAGTATGGATCACATGATGGCAGGCTGACGCATAATCACCGGCCAGGTTCATCGCATTCCAGTATTCAATACCTTCTTCTTCATCCAGTGTCAGCCAGGCAAGATTTTTTGCTTCCTGCGGTAAACTCCTTTTAGATATCGCTAATTTGGTATAGTGATTGGCGATTTTTGCACCCAGTGCACGCGAACCTGAATGCGTTAAGAATCCAACATAGCTTCCTGCTTCAATTCCCAGGACGACATCCTTTTCGGCAATTTCAACGATACCAAATTCCGCAAAATGATTGCCTGAGCCGGATGATCCCAGTTGTTTCCAGGCTCTGCCATGTAAATTCTTCAATATCGGCAACTGCCCAAATAATTCATGTTCCATTACTTCATGATCAGCCGCTCGATCGAATTGTGCACCACTGCCAAACAAAGTGGCTTCACCCAGTTCACGGGTAAAAAATGACTCCTTATCAACCAATTCTTTCGGTGGAATATCAAAAACACTTAAACACATCCGGCACCCAATATCCACGCCCACTCCATAAGGAATCACGGCATTCTCTGTCGCCAGCACACCACCAATCGGCAAACCATACCCGCTGTGGGCATCGGGCATCAATGCACCTGCCACACTGATAGGTAATTTAGCAGCCTGGTACATCTGGTGCATAGCTCCTTCTTCAATATGTTCCTGTCCAAAAACATTAAACTGTATACCATGCTGGTTCAATGACAGTTCAGCACCACCTGTTTCCTCTTTGGGAATTAGTTGTTGTGCAATCGGTGCCAGTAAGGCATCCTTTTCGTATTCCAACGGTGCGGCCAGTATCTTCATCAACAACGCCAGTGCTTCCTTTTTTGTATGATGCTTGTAATGTTTCTGCAACAGGTTCATGGCGATACTTATGACGGGGCCCTGAGGGTACCCTATCGCCCGCAATTCCTTTCCTGATAGTTTTAATTTTGACATATTTGATCTTTTTAAAAAGCCGGGTCACAATCCAGGTTGTAACCCGGCTGATTTACTTCTGCGGTACAACTATCTGTTTCAGTTGTTCCAAAATTGTACCGTTTCCATTAATACTAATTGCACTCACTTTATCTGCGATCTTCTCCACGTATTCCATCTCCTTCAGTTTCCACAACATGACATTATCTTCCATTAGCTTCGCAGTATTCAGCAGGCTCCGGGTACTTGCCGTTTCTTCCCGACGCATGATGCTGTTAGCCTGGGCCTTTTTTTCTGCCACCAGCACCTGGTTCATAATTTCCCGCACATCACCCGGCAGGATGATATCGCGAATACCAAAACCAGTCACCTCGACTCCCAACATAACCGCCTTCTCATTTACCTGTTGCAACACAACCGGGGCCATCCGTTCCTTTTTCTCCAGTAATTCATCAAATCCAAAGCCTGCAATATATTCCCGCAGGGCCAACTGAAAAGCTACGTACAATTGCTTATCATACTCCTTGTTTTTCAGCAAAGCAGATTCAATATCTATCACCCTGTACTGGGCCCAGGCATTGATCCGTAAAGCTGCTTTATCCCGGGTCAGGATCTCCTGCCCGTTGATCTCTAACTGCTGTTGCCGCATATCCAGTTTCCCCACATGAATAGCAATGTTATTTTTCCACCAATAATAGATACCTGGATCCAATAGCTGTTCATACTTACCATCAATGAAAAGCAAAGCCTTCTCAAAATTCTCTACACTTACACTACGAACATAAGGAGCCACCAGTTTGCTCAACAATACTGAACGATCGATGTTTTCAGTGATGGCAATCTTACTGGTATCCACACGGATAAATTCATACCGGATCAAACTTCTCCAGTAAGTATAACGACCAGCAGTTAATACCTGTTTAAGCAAACCATTCTCGTACTGCAGTACAATTTCATTGTCATTTACTTCTACAAAATACAGCAGGTCCGACAAAACCTCATCCTTTAACAGGATATTCAGTTCAACCGGCGCAACGAATGGTTTTGTTAACTCATACAAATAAACAGTTTCACCCCGCCAAAACCAGTACGTACCGGTTGTAAGTACATTTTTGTATTCGCCATTCTTAAATACCAGGGCTACCTGGTAGGCGTTAACTTTCACTTTCTTCATGGTCCCTCCTTTCTCCCCTATGGGAAGAATTTTATTTCCGATTTAAAATTTGTTTTTATAAAGCCAGGGCTGCTTACCACCCGTTATTCACGGAAGCCAGGGTTTGATCATACTTAACATACCAGTTACTCAGCGGGTAGAATTGAACATTCCTAATAGTACATCGCCGATAAACTGAAGAGCTGCATGATCGCTGCAATGCTCTCAGGCGTATAACGAGTTTCTTTACAGAGGAGGTTTAATCCCTATTCTGAAAAGAGGATAAGCAGCACCAGCTTTACTGTTTTCACCATTTTGTAGGAAGCGGTGTACTTCCTCGGTCCTACATTAACATTGCAGGGCTCTGCCAACTGAGCTATCCGATCACTAACCGGAGCAGGAATCGAACCTGCGCTAAAGTGCCGTGCTCTAACCGTTGAGCTACCGGGTCATAAACCCGGATGGGAATCGAACCCATTACCGCAGCATCCTGTTTGACATATCCCTGTTTTGACAACAGCATACAGATAGTTATTACCTCTGCACTGCCATGCTTCGTTGAAACACTGACCCGGTTTGTCTCCGAAGGAGTATGCCAATCTTGCAGTTAAGCAAGCTCTTTTGCTGATGTATTATCAACAATAATATAAAGAACTTAATTCATCGCCACCTCTTGCCTCCTGAACCCAACCACTTCCACCTTGCTCGATTCGTAGGCCATTTCATCCTGGTTTGCGATATCTGCTATCGTCATTGGATGGGTGATCACGGTATCGAATCCAAGATGCTTTGACAATGCCTGAGATTTTTCTGTGTCCAGTTTGCCAAATTCATATTTGGCGATCAATCTTCCTTTACGCATCAAAGCCGAATCAACCCGGTTCAGGGAACTGTTGAATGTGCAGATAATCTGTACACCCAGGCAGTCACTCAGCAATCCATCACTCAGGTTCAGCAAATTCGAAACTGATGAATCAGCGTTGTGCTTGCGATCCATTATGATGTTCTCGGCATCCTCTATTACCAGGATCGAATTCTGGTTATCAATCAGCAAGTCGATAAAATCCGGGTTCACCAGGTTCGCTGCTGCAGACGGTGAAACAAATAATACTTTCTTCTTCAACCCTCCGATCAGGTGACGGAGGTAAGTAGTCTTACCTGTGCCGGGTAATCCATGCAACAACACAATTCCCTTATCATTCTGCTGGTTCAACCGGTTCCTGATAATGCCATCCACCTCCTTGAAATCATCATTATAATACATCCCTAAATCCAAAGCCGAGGGTTTTATGTCCAGTCTTTTCAGATCCAGGCAATTGTTGGAATAAGTAATGATGTTGATCTCGAAATCTTCCTTTTTATCAGGCAACCTGTATTCATTAAGTGCATTCAGCAAACTGTCTGCGAAATCATACCTCTTGGGAGGATGCAAGACCCTGGCGTACTGCCCTGCCAGTTCAATCAACACTTTATTCTTTAAAATAAAAATAGTCGTATTGAATTCCTGTTTCCCGGCCTGCCGGTTATAATGACATGCCTGGAAAATATCAACAATGATTTCCCCATGATTATCCCGGACAAAGCTGAACGCCCTGGAAATATCAATATCATCAATATAAGTCGAGCAGGGTATGGCCCTGAATCGATACAAATAGTAAGCCTTGCTATCCAGGTAATGATGTTCAAAAATATTTGCTGTACGTTTTGCTGTCAGCTCCCTGAATATTCTTTGGATGAACTCCGCAACATAGGGAAGTAACCAGGCCAGCATCCATACCAGCGTAACAAATAGTATAATTAGTCCCATAGTATTTTTCTTTTATTGTTTTATGATGTACCCGCCGTTATGCCCGGCAGGTACATCCTGATTTACTGCACCACTTTATTCGCACAACTGGAGCTGGCAAAGGCCTCAGGTTTGGCTTTGAAGGCAAATCCCATCCCCACGATATAACCCATGGCCTCTTTCAACGCATCATTACTTTTGAAATTAGGGTTGGTGTTGATGTCGGCGTGTACCTCCATATCCACACTGAACCTTGAAAAAATATTGCAGAGAGCATAGGCCACTTCAATACTTTTGCCCACTTCCATCAGCATCCTTTGTTTGATACTCATCTTTTGCCGGGTGATCTCGTTGCGTATATACATGAAACCCCCTTTCCCCTTACGGATGAATACGATCACAGTAGCAAACTCGGTTGTTCTTCCTTTTACCTGGCTGTCGGTGCCAATACATACTTTG
>DASUMO010000578.1:0-3039 GCA_036277695.1 Chitinophagaceae bacterium | reverse complement strand
CTGAAAAAGTCACCTGGTTGAGCTCCTGCGCCGTCAGCAGGCAGTTCGCCAGCAGGCTGGTCAGGATAAGGCAGCTATGTTTCAGCACTTGCAACATCGTCATAAAGCTAATGAATTTGCGTGGACCGCTGACCGGACAGGTTGTTAAATCCGCATCATGAATAATATTCGAAATTGAATAATAATTTTACCAGTAAAAAGGGGAATAGGAAATTGCAAAGGATATTCGAAGACTTCTTTCAAATAAAAATGATCATTCACTGGTTTTCTTCTTTTTCTTCCGATCAATCAGGTTTTTATAAAGTAATTCGAAAAGCAGGGTTAGTACCAGAGCAAATGGAATGGCCATTAAATAATCCCTGCCAGCTGATTTATCCACAACCAAATTTATAATTAATGCAAAGTAGAAACCGACGAAGCTAATGATAAAACGAGCCAGGGATAATTTCATTTCAATAAGATAGCGGGGAAATTAGTAAATTACAAGCTTACTCGTATTGATCTTTTATCTTTTATAGTGCGATTGCATGTATAGTTTTTGTGATAGATGGCTGTTCCTTTGTTTGATTTCATCATTGTTATATACCAACCTGAAGGCGCAGGAAAATGACAGTACCACCCTGCCTTCGAAACTGCCTCCTATTTTCAGCATCAGTTCAGCCGTACAGCATGGATTCATTTTAGCCCATTCACCTTTAGTTGAAAATACAAAGGGTGCCAGGCCCACCGGCCTTGAACTGGGTTTAGGCTGGCAACGAAGCGATGCAGCTGCCTGGAACCTTTGCAATTGTTATCCCCGCGGGGGATTAGTGATTTCCTATTACGATTACGATACTAAAATCCTGGGCAGGAGTTTTAGTGCCGCCTATTTCCTGGAACCGAATTACAGGTTGGGCAAAAGAGTTTTTTTCTCCTTTAAAGGCATGGCAGGACTGGCTTATCTCACCAATCCCTTTGATTCCCTGACCAATCATACCAATCAGTCTTACAGTACTACCATCAGCGGTTATTTATTGCTGGGCTTGGGATTATCGTACCGGCTCAGTGATCACTGGTGGCTGGAGAGTTCGGTCAATTACCAGCATACTTCCAATGCCGGGTTAAGTCAGCCGAATAAAGGAATAAATTGGCCGACAGCAGGTATCGGAGTCAGGTATCAAAAACAAACAAGGGATTATTATACCGGTAACCGTTCCAAAGAAAAATTCTGGAAAAATAAATCCCCCCGATGGGATATTTCCGTTTTTGGTATTCTTAAAAAGGGATCTGATGTATCCGGCAACCGGAAAAGGTTGCCTTTGCTTGGATTAGGTGTGCAGGGAAGCAAACAGGTTGGGCGTATCAACAGTCTAACGCTCGGCACAGAAATATATCGTGATGAGGCTTTGCGAATCCAATTAAAGCGGGATTCCATCACGGCCAGCCCGGTAAAAGCCGGGATATTATTCGGGCATGAATTTCTCCTCGGCAAATTTATTTTTAGTCAGCGGCTTGGCATCTATTTATTCGACCAGACACCTTATTATGACCGGCTATTTCACCGCTGGGGAATCCAATACAGGCTGAACAGGCATTGGGGAGCCGGTCTTCATCTCAAGGCCCACCGCCATGTTGCAGATTTTATTGATGTCAGGCTTAGTTATTCGTTATAACCGCTTCCCTGCCCTCTGCGTCCCAGCGCCTCCGCGTTATTTTCTCCTTCGAATTTCACGCTGATCGAGGGTATTGGTTCTCGCAGATTTCGCAGATATCGCGGAACTTTTCTGCCCAATCTCCGCTCAGAAATTTTCAATACGGTTAGTCATGCTTCCGTGATCAGTGTTATCTGCAAGAAACTCATTAGGCGTCCAAATTCCAAGAAACAAATCCCAAATCTCAAATAAATTATAACGCCCAAGGTACAATGTAAAAGCTCGCAGCTCGAAGCTCGAAGCTATTTCTCTATACTTCATCCCCACCCAGTGCATTTGAAGTGTTTAGCATCACAATGAACTCAAAGAAGCACGAAGTGCACCGAGGTAGTAAAATAAGTATCAACGCCTTTGTTGGTGTTCGCCAAAACGATTTTTCAACTAAAAGACTTCAAACAGCAACAAAACAGGCGTGCGAAAAATCATTTCTCTCCTTTCATTCGCGGTGCCGGCTCCATATCTCGTAGATAGGTTCGCCGCGGGAGCTGAGGCCGCTATGATGCCAGTTGCCATTCTCTACCTTCCCATCAAAGCTCAACGAAGCACCTACCCTGCTGCTATCCCTGCTGAAGAATTCTATATTCTCCGTATACTTTCCGTTCTTGAATGTGTAAGTGCCGCCACCGGTACCGGAAAACTCGCCGGTTTCAATATTGATCGCCATCCATTGAAAGCGGGTGCCGGTGAGCAATTTCAAAGTTCGGCGGGCACGAAGCGGCATCTCGTTCATCGTTTCTCCCTGTTTCCTTGCCGTGATGCGCCAGCAGCCTGCCAGTTCACCCTTGCCTTCATCTACCTGTTTCATTGTTTTGGTCTCACCCAGGCCTTCGATCAGGAGGTTGCCGCTATGTTTCACTGTCAGCAGGACTTCCTTCCCCACTCTTGTTTTCTCTTTTGAATCAAATTCAATTTTTATCTTCAGGTTATTGCCTTCTGTCGCATAAGGCCCACCCCAGGTTTGGTAGAAAATTTTATTCTTCCCATCAAATTTTACATAGGAAAAATAGCCGTCCATCATGCAAATGGTTTCGCCCGCATCATTACCATTTTGCCAGGCGCCCTGGTAAGAAAGATTTTGATGACCAGGGGAAGAATTATTAATAAACAGGCTTAACAGCAGGGTTGGAACCAGGAAAAGGAGATTCATATAAAGAAATTTATTAAAAGTTATGAAATTCCGGGGAGGCTTGGAAGTGCATGCGAGAAACTTTACTCTTCGAAGTTTTTTGGTTCACGCAGATATCGGGGATTTGCTTAATTCCTTCAAGGGTCTGATCCTAATACCCGGAGATTGCGCGGATTTTTTTCTGCGTAATCCCCTATCGGGATTTTCAAAACGGTTAGTGAT
>DASUMO010000577.1:0-6249 GCA_036277695.1 Chitinophagaceae bacterium | reverse complement strand
AAACAGGCCATCAAATGAAGTAATGCGGATGCCTGATAAAGCAATCAGGGTCGCCAACCCGATCTGGATAATGAATTTATACTTGGCCGAAAGATCTTTCAGGTCATCCATAATACCCAGCCCGAAAAGCACGGTGACGGAAAAAAAGAAACTGATCTGCGCTGTTTGATTGCTGAAAGGCAGCCAAAGGAACAATGCGGTCATCATACCCGCTACAATCGCGATACCACCCATGGTTGGAATCGGTGATTTATGTTCCTTGCGTTCATTGGGAACATCGTATAACCGGTATTTTTTGATCAGGCTGATAATCGGCGGGATCGTGATCAGGGTCACGACGAAAGCGGTAATCAAACAAAGCAGGGCAAACCTATAATCACGGAGATATAACGACAAATCGATTTGCAGCAGGTGGTGTTGGTTTTTCATCAATTCGGTTTTTCGTAGGCGGCTTTCAATAAACGATTAAATGTAAACGTAAATTTCAGATTATGCAAGGGCTTTTTTATTGTGTTACGGGGAAATTTACCTGGTGATTCAACAGCCCGGATCATTTTAGCAAAGGGATTAGGATATTTGCCCCGGGTTCACCGTATTTTTCACATTTGCAGCACATGTCCATCGCCGAAATTCTTTTTATAGGCAGTTTTGCCATCCTGTTTTATTGCTATGCGGGCTATGGAATCATCTTGTTTGCCTGGAACTGGTTGAAACCAGGGAGCGGCAAGCCGGCCATGGATCCGCAAGAATGGATGCCCGTGGCCCTGGTGGTGACGGCTTTCAATGAAGGAGATATCCTGGAAGAGAAAATTCACAATACACTGGAACTGGATTATCCCGCGGATAAACTGGAGATTATTTTCGTTACCGACGGATCCACGGATGGTTCCACGGAAATTGTCTCAAAATTTCCGCGCATCCAATTATTGCATCAACCGGAAAGAAGGGGCAAACTGGCGGCGATCAAGCGAGCGATGCTTTTGGTGCAGACACCGGTCGTGGTCTTTAGCGATGCCAATACTTTTTTAAACAAGGAATGTGTAAAGCGGATCGTAAGGCATTACAGTGATCCGCAAACGGGTGGTGTAGCCGGGGAAAAAAGAATCAAGGAAGGGAAAAAAGTATCGGCTGTGGGTGAAGCCGAGGGAATATACTGGCGCTATGAATCGTTTATGAAAAACCAGGATGCGCAATTCTATACGGTAGTCGGTGCGGCCGGTGAATTGTTTTCCATCCGAACTGCCTTATTCAGGCAGCCGGATGAAACCATCATCCTCGATGATTTTTTTATTTCCATGCAGGTTTGTTTACAGGGCTATACGATCAGGTATGAGCCCGGGGCCTATGCCATCGAATCTCCGTCGGCTTCCCTGGCTGAAGAGGAAAAGCGAAAGATCCGTATTTCAGCTGGTGCTTATCAATCGGTTGGTTATTTAAAAGAATGCCTGAATTTTTTTAAACACCCGCTGCTGGCTTTCCAATACCTTTCCCGCAGGTTATTGCGCTGGATAATTTGTCCGCCTTTATTATTTATACTATTGCTCTCTAATATTCTTTTGGCCCTGCACTATCCGCACAATATGTATTATACAGGCTTTCTCCTGGCACAGCTTTTATTTTACCTGATGGTAATACCGGGCTGGTTACTGGTGCGTGCGGGTAAAAAAGCCGGCTGGCTGGCTGTTCCTTTTTATTTTGTTTTTATGAACTATTGCCTGGTCAAAGGATTTATCCGCTTTATCCAGGGCAAGCAAACCGTGTTATGGGAAAAATCATTAAGGCAGGCGGTTGAGTGAGGTAGTTGAACGATAGTTGAACAGTTGTTGAACGGTGGTTGAACGATTGTAATCCAACAAATCAGTAACCAAACAATCCAGTCAACTTAAATTTGCCCAAATAATTTTCAATTTCAACGCATAGCAACATATTATCCACTTCGATCGAATTCCTGAAAGGGGTAGGTCCGCAAAGGGCCGAACTGCTCAAAAAGGAACTCGGCATTTTTAGCTTTGAAGATCTCCTGAATCATTTTCCTTACCGGCATGTTGATAAGACCAAAGTTGATTTTATCAGCAGCATCAATTCCCAAACAGACTATATACAGGTGGCCGCCTCACTGGTGAACATTGAGATCGTGGGTCAACGGGGAGGCCGTCGTATGCTGGCGCAGGTCAGGGATAAAACAGGATTCCTGGAACTGGCCTGGTTCCAGGGCCTGAACTGGATTCAAAAAACACTGCAGCCAGGGCAATCCTACCTGGTCTATGGGAAAGTCAGTTTTTTCCAGGGTAAACCGCAAATCCTGCATCCTGAAATGGAATTGCTGGCAGAGGGTAAACAAGATGGTAAACCATTTCTCGAGCCTGTATATCCTACAACAGAAAAACTAAAAACAAGATCCCTGGGTGGAAGGCAGATCGGGAAACTGACTCAGACATTACTCCTGCAGCTTCGTGAAAAAGATGTTCCCGAAAATCTCCCGGAGTCCCTGTTGCAATCGCTAAACCTGGCCGGCCGTTTTGCTGCTTACCAGCAAATTCATTTTCCAAAATCACCCGCCGGCTATGAACAGGCTTTACAGCGACTAAAGTTTGAAGAACTATTCATGGCCCAACTCAGACTGGCCATGCTGCGCTCGGAGAGACACCGCTATTCAAAAGGAGTGGTCTTTGATAAAGTGGGTGAACATTTTAATACATTTTATAAAGAGCATTTACCTTTTGCCTTAACCAATGCACAGAAAAGGGTGATCAGGGAAATACGTACTGATACTGCCAGGGGAAGACAAATGAATCGTTTGCTCCAGGGCGATGTGGGAAGTGGCAAAACCATCGTGGCTGTTTTGCTGATGTTACTAGCAGCTGATAATGGTTTCCAGGCCTGCCTGATGGCGCCCACTGAAATTCTCGCTCAGCAGCATGCTGCAACGATATCAGCCCTGCTTGAAAAAATGGAAATACGTGTCGGCCTGCTGACAGGTTCGGCCAAATCAGCTAAACGTAAAAAAATCTTAAATGAGCTGGCAGAAGGAGATTTGCAAATCCTGATTGGCACCCATGCCGTAATTGAAGAGGTTGTTCAATTTTATAACCTCGGTTTGGTCGTAATTGATGAACAACACAGGTTTGGGGTGGCACAGCGGGCAAAACTTTGGGAAAAAGCAACGGTTCCGCCTCATATTCTTGTCATGACTGCAACTCCCATACCCCGTACCCTGGCGATGACTGCATATGGTGACCTGGATTATAGCGTACTGGATGAGTTGCCACCGGGCCGGCAACCGGTTACCACCGTTCATCGTTTTGAATCGCAGCGCAGCCGGGTGATGGACTTTTTGAAAGCGGAAATCAGTAAGGGCCGGCAGGTCTATATTATTTTTCCCCTGATAGAAGAAAGTGAGAAGTTGGATTACGAAAACCTCATGCAGGGTTACGAAAATGTAAAAACGTATTTTCCCGAGCCCCAATACTGGATAAGTATGGTGCATGGACGACAGCCGGCTGAGCAAAAAGAGCTTAATATGAAAAGATTTGTGCAGGGGGATACGCAGATTATGGTATCTACCACCGTTATAGAAGTGGGCGTGAATGTGCCCAATGCCTCGGTGATGGTTATTGAAAGCAGTGAGAAATTTGGCTTATCACAGCTTCATCAGCTCAGGGGCCGGGTGGGCCGGGGAGCGGAAAAAAGTTATTGTATTTTGATGACCAGTCCCAAATTGGGTAATGATGCGCGGGAACGCATCAAGATCATGGTATCGACCAATAATGGATTCGATATCGCGGAAAAGGATCTAGAACTCCGCGGACCGGGCGAAATAGAGGGCACCCGGCAAAGCGGGGCATTAAACTTTAAGCTGGCCAGTATAGTCCAAGACCGGCTGCTTCTCGATACGGCCCGGTCTTTAGCGGCCGGGATACTGGAAAATGATCCGGAACTCTCTTCGGCAGAAAATTTGCGTCTAAAGAGTTTCCTGGTGTCACAAAAAAGTAAAACGGCGTGGAGCCGTATTTCTTAACAGAAGTTTTTCACAACCGTTCTCATGATTTTTAGTTATTTTAAAGAAAAGAAATTGACCCTGAAGCGCTTTATCTTCTTTACCCTCACCGTTTGCTTGCCGGCCCTTTTGTTAAGAGCACAAGATTTTTCCAATATTGAGTTCATCGAGAACAAAGGCCAGTGGGATAAGCGGGTCAAATACAAGGGTGATGTGAATGCCGGTGCCATATTCATACGGCAGGGCGGTTTCACCATCCTACAACATAATCCCCAGGACTTACAGACTATCCAGCGAATGCTGCACCAGCATGAAGCAGGTGAAGCGGCCAAAGCTACGCCGCGCATGCTGCGCTCCCATGCCTGGAATGTTGATTTCATTGGCGCCAACCCGGCCATGGAAATCATACCGGATAAAGCATTAGCTACCCAGAATAACTATTTTATCGGGAACGATCCATCCAAATGGGGGGAGGGCTGCCGTGTTTTCCAGGCCATTACTTTAAAAAACGTTTACCCGAATATCGATGTCCGTTATTACACAAATAATGGAGTATTGAAATATGATATACTGGTAAAACCAGGTGGCAATCCCAACCGGATCGCCCTGAAGTATGAGGGGATTGATAAACTCCAGGTTAAGAATAGGGAATTGGTCATCAGCACCTCGGTTGGTGAAAGAAAAGAATCATCACCTTATACCTACCAGTTGGCAGGCAAGGATAAACAGGATATTGTTTGCAAATACATCGTGCGGGATAATATTGTGAGTTTTGATGTGAGAGGTTTCGATCCTTCTGCAACCCTTGTGATAGATCCTTCACTAGAATTTTGTTCTTTTTCCGGGAGTACAGTTGACAACTGGGGTTATACGGCCACCTATGATGGCCAGGGAAATATGTATGGAGGAGGGATTGTATTTGGAAATGGTTTTCCGGTTAGTACCGGTGCATTTCAAACCTCTTACCAGGGTGGCGCAGGTTCGGATGAAGCGGTAGATGTGGGCATCATAAAATTATCACCGAATGGTTCTTCCCGTATCTATGCAACCTACCTGGGCGGTTCAGGTAATGAACACCCGCATAGCCTGATTGTAGATCCTGCCGGAAACCTCGTAATTGCCGGGAGGACCAATTCTCCCAATTTCCCGGTCACAGGCGGGAACCTTGGTGTAATTGGACCCGGGGGCGGCTATGATATTTTTGTTACCAAACTGAATGCCGCCGGCTCAGCCCTGGTTGGTTCCAAAAGGATTGGTGGTTCTGCCGATGACGGTGTCAATATTAATACCGGCCGGGCAGGTGTTAATTCATTACAACGGAACTATGGTGATGAAGGAAGAAGTGAAGTGATCCTGGATGGAGCGGGGAATATTTACGTGGCCTCCAGCACGCAGTCGGGCAGCAGTAATGCAGCGCAGCGATTCCCCGTTACACCCGGTGCATTTCAAACAACTTTTGGAGGTGGTACACAGGATGCAGTACTGCTGAAATTTGACGCGAATGTTTCAAACCCGCCACTTTTTGCGAGTTTTCTCGGGGGTAGCGGAAATGATGCCGGCTATGTTTTGGCGATTGGCCCCGGTAACAACATTTATATAGCAGGTGGAACAGAAAGCAGCAATGCAAGTTTTTTACCCGGCAGCCAGGCCGGTACCGTTGGTACAAATCTTAGCGGGGCGATAGATGGCTATATTGCTGAAATAAGCAATAACGGGAGCACGGTTATTAAATCTACATATATTGGTACCAGTGGTATTGACCAGATTTACGGAATCCAGTTTGACAGGAAAGGATTTCCCTATGTAATGGGTCAAACAACCGGTGATTTCCCCGTTCGAAATGCTACATATAGTAACCCGGGAGCCAAGCAATTCATAGCTAAACTGCAACCGGATCTGTCGAGCTATATATACTCTACTGTTTTTGGTGCGCCGGCATCTTTACCCAATATTTCGCCTACTGCATTTTTAGTGGATCGCTGCGAGAATGTTTATGTATCCGGTTGGGGTGGCCCGGTAATTCCAAACCAACCTAATTTTTACCCAAATGGAGGAACCAGCGGCATGCCTATTACAGCTGATGCGCTGGATCCAACAACCGATGGCTCCGATTTTTACTTTTTTGTTTTGAAAAGAGATGCGACGTCGCAATTATATGGAAGATATTTTGGCCAGACAGGCGGTTTCGCCGATCACGTGGATGGTGGCACCAGCCGCTTTGACCAGAATGGGGTGATTTACCAGGGGGTTTG
>DASUMO010000576.1:0-18317 GCA_036277695.1 Chitinophagaceae bacterium | reverse complement strand
CTTGACAGTAACAGGTACCGGCTAAGGCAGGAAAAAAAGAACCTGCCTGCCATGACTTTTGAATTGGACCTGCCAGGAGGAAGTATTACAGGGATTAATATTGCAGACCTGGTATTCAGGAAGAAAATAGATGTAGATCGTATCAACTTCAATGAAGCGAGGGTTAAGCTGGCCCGTCATTCCCGCAAAACCGCTGCGATTGATACAGCTGAATTACCCTTATGGAAATTGATTCAACCCGGCATTCAATCTATCAAAGTAGGGAGGGCTGCCTGTGAAAACCTGAAGCTGAGTTACCAGAATGCGGAGGACCAGGATAATTTTCGCTGGCAGTTTGACGAGTGCGATGTGGCATTTATGGACTTGCGGGTAGATAGCGCATCAGCAAACGACAGCACCCGCCTCTTATTTGCCAAAGACATTGCATTGGCGGCTAAAAATATTAAAATGAAAACAGCCGATGGTTTGTATAACCTGGCTGCGCAAAAGATACGCTACTCTTCCCGGCATAAAGATCTCGAGGCAGCGGAATTCAGTTTCCAGCCGGCAATCAGTGATGCAGCTCTTATCCGTCATTTCGGTTACCAGCACGAGATCTATAAACTTCGTATGCCCCGTATCAATGTCAAAAATTTCTTACTCCATCAATGGATCAATAATAACCAGCTGCAGGCCCGGGAGATTGAATTATTATCACCCGAAATAGCTGTATCCATGGACCGCAATGCACCACCCAACACAAGAAGTAAAAAAGGACAATATCCTCACCAGTTGGTGCAAAAAGCACCTTTTGGAATTGATGTCAGAAAAGTTAAAGTAAGGGATGGGAAGTTGGTATACACTGAAAAAAATAACAAAAATCAACTCACCGGCAGGCTGGTTTTTTCGGCTATGAAGGGTACTATAAACAATATCACAAACCTTCCCGGGCCGCTGTCCCGTTCAAACACCTGTAGGGTGGATGTGAGCAGTGCAGTGCTTTCGACCGGTTTTATGAAAGCTTTGTTCCGGTTTAACCTGGCCGATAAGGCCGGGGCGTTTTCAGTGAATGCAACCATCAATAAACTCGATGCGGATCAGTTGCAGCCCCTGGCCAAAGCCATGACCTCTACGGATCTGCAATCGTTCAATATGCACCAGTTGCATTATAGTCTTAGTGGAAATCAAAATGCGGGGATCGGTGAATTAAGGATGCATTATGATAATATGGATATCCTCATCAACCAGGTGGAACCCGACGGTTCTTTGGATAAAAAAGGCCTGCTCTCCTTTTTTGCCAACCGTTTCGCCATTTATAAAGAGAACCCGATGAGCAACGGGGATGAAAGAAAAGCAGAAAAAGTAGCCGTGCAAAGGGTGGCCACCCGTTCGTTTTTCAATTTTATCTGGAAAACGCTTTATACCTCCGCTGGTGAAATCGTATTGCGGCCTGCCGCCCAGCGAAAAATTGAAAGAAGAAAACAAAGGGCAATGGAACCGTAAAAGAAAAAAATTGATCAACTTCGGGCATGCCCGGAATTAAAGCCTATACTGCCGACCGTATTTTCACGGGCGAAGAGTGGCTTAGCGAAAAAGCAATTATTGTAAAAGAAAACAGGATTGAGGACCTGGTGGCGATTAGCCAATTGCCGGCTTCCATTTCATTGAATACATACCCGGGTTCCTATATCGTTCCCTCCTTTATTGATTTGCAGATCTATGGCGCTTATGGCAAACTGCTGGCTGTTTACCCGGAACCGGCCTCTTTATACCAACTCAGGGATTATTGTTTAGCCGGGGGAGCAGCCCATTGTCTGCCTACCGTAGCTACCAATACCCGCGAAACATTTTTTCGCTGTATTGATGCCGTGAATGCATACTGGCAGGAAGGCGGAAAAGGCATACTGGGTCTGCACCTGGAAGGACCCTGGATCAATCCCCTGAAAAAAGGAGCACATATCATATCACTTATTCATCCCCCGGTCACAGAGGAAGTGAAAGCGATATTGGAATATGGAAGAGGCGTGATTAAAATGATCACCCTTGCCCCGGAGCTTTGCAATCAGGAAGTATTGGATTTATTGAAAGCAGACGGAATTGTTATTTCCGCCGGTCATAGCAATGCGACTTATGATGAAGCCATGCAAGGATTCGGGCAGGGGATCAGCGCGGTAACACATTTATACAATGCCATGAGCCCCCTGCAGCATCGTGCACCCGGCCTGGTAGGCGCCGCCATGGATCATGAACAGGTGATGGCCAGCATAATCCCCGACGGCTTTCATGTTGATTTTGCTGCGATCCGGATCGCCAAACATGTCATGAAGGAAAGATTATTCGTGATAACCGACGCTGTTACGGAAACGGAAAAGGGTTATTACCCCCACCAGAAGGCCGGTAATAAATATGAAGCCGGTGGCATTCTCAGTGGTTCTGCCTTAACGATGAACAAAGCCGTTCAAAACCTGGTGGAGCGGGCTGGTATTGCCTTACCCGAAGCCCTGAGGATGTGCAGCCTTTACCCTGCCAGAGTAATGAGAATGGATCATGAACTGGGACGGATCAGGAAGGGCGCTCTTGCAGCCTTTACCGTAATGAAGCATTCATTTGATGTCACGCAAGTTTTTCCTGTTTCGGGCTAGTCTTTTACAATTCATACAGGTTCTCTTGTAAAATTCATAAACATTTCTAACCTTAGTACTGCAACATCATTTCCAGGAACTTAAACCACCAAACCAACATGAGAAAAATTCTCGTAGTGGCAACATTGCTCTCCGTTGTCTTTACCGCTATTTACTTTTCTTCCTGCAGTAATAATCAGACCGACCAGAAAACTGAAGCTTCGAATGAAGATTCAGTAAAAAAAGTATTGGACCGTGGTGCTTACCTCGCCAACCATGTGGCTGGTTGCCTGGATTGTCATAGCAAAAGGGACTTTACAAAATTTTCAGGTCCCGTGGTACATGGAACGGAAGGAGGCGGGGGAATGGTATTTGATCAGAAATTCGGTTTGCCCGGCGTGTTATACGGAAAAAATATTACGCCGGATACAGCAACGGGTATCGGCAGTTGGACGGATGCAGAGTTGTTAAGGGCCCTGACCCAGGGCATCAACAAAAACGGGGATACATTATTTCCCCTCATGCCTTATCCCCAATTTAACCGGATGGCAAAAGATGACCTGCTCAGTATCATTGCCTATATACGGACTTTAAAGCCGATCAGTAATGCGGTGCCGGCCCGCCAGCTCCTGGTCCCAATAGGTGCTGTTTATCCTGCTTCCATCCTGCAGCCTTCTATTGACGGAAATATAAGACCCGACGAATCCGACCGGGTGAAATATGGGGAATACCTGGTCAATATGGCCGATTGCGGAACCTGTCATTCACCTTTGACACCACATGGTCCCGATATGACAAGGATGTTTGCAGGTGGCTATGTTTTTGACCTGGGCACGAATAAGGTAGTATCGGCCAATATTACACCCGATACACTAACCGGTATCGGTGCCTGGAACGAAGCGATGTTCATTGATAAATTTGCCCGCTATCGTGATCCCAAATCGTTCAATGTGGATTCGGGAACCAGGAATACGATTATGCCACTCAGTATTTTTTCCGGTATAAAAGATGAGGATCTGAAAGCGATGTATGCTTATTTACGGTCACTAAAACCGATTGCTAATAAAGTAGACAAGTTCCCCCAATAAATAATTCTGGTTAGTCAGCGAAAGGGCGGTAATAATACTGCCCTTTTTTTGTTGGCAGCATTTAGCTTTCAGTGACCGGCAGGGCTGCTTCTTCCTTTTTCCATTCTTTATCCATGATAAAAGTGCCGAAAGGAATGATCGAGGCGATGAATACTTTCGCCAGCCAACCTATGTTTTTACCATACCTGTCCCTGGTATCGTAGGCCGTTACCAGCATGGCAATAAATAAAATGCCATGCAGGCTACCAATGATCGTTACAGCCATGGGCATAGCAGCGAAATATTTCAAGGGCATGGCGATGAATAAAAGGACGAGGAAGGAAACCCCTTCAGCGAAGGCGATTTTACGGAAAAGGGCAAAAGGCTTTTTGGTTTTCATAAGTTGTAAATTATATCCTGTTCTTTATTTTTCTGTTTAAAAATTTTGATCCTGCTCCGGCAGGTGGCTCTCGTTTATAATTAAATATAAGGAAGGGAAAATATCTTGCTGGTATATCCCGTAACTAATAATTGATCACCTGTTCCTCAATCAACTCCGGTAATTCTCTCCATTCATATTGCTGGGTCCGGAGCTGCGGCTCAAAGCCGGCTTCGCGGATGGTTTGCTGAATGGTTTTATAGGTAAACCGGTGCGGTGCTCCGGCAGCACTCACTACATTTTCTTCGATCATGATGGATCCAAAATCATTAGCGCCCGCATGCAGGCAGAGTGAAGCGGTTTGTTTGCCAACCGTCAGCCAGCTGGCCTGTATGTTTTTGATATTGGGCAGCATGATCCGGCTCAGGGTGATCATCCGGATATATTCCCCGGGAGTGGTCAGGTTATGCACGCCCCGGATCCTGGCAAGCAGGGTGTCCACATCCTGGAAGGTCCAGGGTATAAAGGCCAAAAATCCTTTTGCTCCTTCCGGTTTCCGGTTTTGCACTTCCCGGATCTTTACCAGGTGCTCAAAGCGTTCTTCAATCGTTTCCACATGACCAAACATCATAGTGGCAGAAGTGGTGATACCCAGTTTATGAGCTTCATGCATAATGTCCAGCCATTCCTGGGCGCCGCATTTTCCCTTGCTGATCAGGCGGCGTACCCGGTCAACCAATATTTCCGCACCGGCCCCCGGCAATGAATCAAGTCCCGCTGCTTTAAGTGCCGACAGCACTTCGCGGTGGGTGCTTTTTTCCAGTTTTGTAATATGGGCAACTTCCGGTGGACCCAATGCATGTAATTTGATGTTGGGAAACTCATGCTTTATCTGCCGGAAAGTATCAATATAGAATTGCAGTCCCAGTTCGGGATGATGACCTCCCTGCAATAAAAGCTGGTCGCCACCATAACGGATGGTTTCTTCGATCTTTTGCCGGTAGGTGGGCATATCGGTAATATAAGCTTCGGCATGCCCGGGGATTCTGTAAAAATTACAAAACTTACAATTGGCTATGCAGACATTAGTCGTGTTGACATTGCGGTCAATCTGCCAGGTTACCTTGCCATGCGGCACCTGTTTTTTCCGAAGCTCATCGGCTATGAATACCAGGTCAGCCAAAGGGGCATGATGATAAAGGTAAACGCCTTCCTCCACGGATAAAGCGCCAAATCCGGCGGCTTTATCATACAATTCAGCTAACTGCATAGGCTTGTTTGAAAAGCAAAGTTATTGGAATCTGTCGAACAGAAAAGGCTGAATGGTTTTGCCGTTGTGATCCATTGGATTAAATTTAATCGCTTCAGCCAGGTCCCTGCATCTTTTCAGTAACAAAACCTGTCTTGTAAAAGAAGCCTGGCTTCAAAAAATATTTCATGAGAACGATTGCTACAGCACTGGCACTATTGGTCTTTCTCCTTGCCGGAGTCCCGGCACGGAGCCAGGAAGAATTTATCGAAGCTCCCTCCCGCAGGCTTACCAGGATTCCCTTTAACCAATTGACCGGGGGAATCGTGATCATTAACGCCAAACTGAATGACTATCCCGATACTTTATCTTTTATACTGGATACCGGGAGCAGCGGCATATCCCTGGATTCCACAACAGCCGCCGAATTACAGCTTAAGCCCCAGGCTTCTAACCGGACTATCAGGGGCATAGCCGGCATCCGAACGGTTCCTTTTTTATATGATCAAACCCTGCGTTTTCCCAACCTCTCTGTTGACAGCCTGGATTTTCACGTCAACGATTATTCGATCCTGACCGCCGTATACGGGGAACGAATCGACGGCATTATTGGCTATTCTCTGCTAAACAAGTTTATTGTAAAAATCAATTATGATAGTTTGTTCATTGATATCTGCAGCAAGGGAACCATCCGTTATCCAAAAGGCGGCTACCTGTTCAAGCCCGTTCTCAGTTCTTTGCCTGTACAACAGTTGCGGGTAAGAGACGCCATTACCATCAATTCCCGTTTTTTATATGATATCGGTGCCGGTGTTTGTTTGATGCTTTCCAAAGACTTTGTGGCCGACAGCAATCTCCTGAACAAAAAAAGAAAATTATTAACCAAGGAAGGCGAGGGCGTAGGGGGCAAGATTGATATGCATGTCACCGTGATCAGGGAGGTTAAACTGGGACCCTACCGTTTCAAATCGGTGCCTACTTATATTTTTGACGATGTTTACAATGTGACGTCCTATCCATACCTGGGCGGACTGATCGGCAATGATATCCTGCGTCGATTCAATACCATCCTGAATTATGACAAAAAGGATTTCTACCTGATCCCCAACACTCATTTTAATGATCCTTTTGATTATTCCTATTCTGGTATCGAATTATATTATGTGGAAGGGTATATTATAGTCGGCGATGTAGCCAAGGGCTCTGCCGCTGAACTGGCTGGTTTAAAAGAGCATGATATCGTGCTGGCCGTTAACAATAATTTTTCCCAGAACCTGAACCAGTATAAGATCGCCCTGCAGGCTCCTAACCAAAAAATCAAGCTGATCATCCGCCGGGAAACTGAACTGAAAGAGATCATTTTCAAAGTAGCGAGTATCAAGTAATATCTCCGCCCTTACGCTAAACAGGCTCTTTAAGCAGGGTGATACCCTTACCCCGGCCCCGTTTTTCCTTCAAGCCGGGATGCCTTTTTTCGATATTTTTGCAGATTAGGTTGCCAACTACCCATTAGCGGCAACCATTTACTAAAGGATCAGAACTTCTATGATACAGTTTGAAAAATTTACCTTATCCAATGGGCTGCGGGTGATTGTACACCAGGACCTTTCCACACCTATGGCTGTCATGAATATTATGTATGATGTGGGAGCCAGGGATGAAGATCCCGGACGTACAGGTTTTGCCCATTTATTTGAGCACCTGATGTTTGGCGGATCAGTTCATATACCGAATTATGATGAACCGCTGCAAATGGCCGGCGGCGAAAACAACGCTTATACCACCAACGACCTGACCAATTACTATATACAGCTGCCTGCCGAAAACCTGGAAACAGCTTTTTGGCTGGAAAGCGACCGCATGCTATCCCTCGCCTTTAGTGAAAAAAGCCTGGACGTGCAGCGCAAAGTGGTTTGCGAAGAGTTCAAGGAACATTATCTCACCAAACCCTACGGCGATGTATGGCATCGCATGCGTGAACTGGCTTATAAAAAACATCCTTATCGCTGGATGACGATCGGCAGGGAATTATCGCATATAGAACAGGCAAAGCTGGATGATGTAAAAAACTTTTTTTTCAAACATTATCGCCCGGTCAACGCCATCATGGTAGTAGCGGGTAATGTTACAGTTGACAAAGTAAAATTGCTTGCCGAGAAGTGGTTTGCCGATATTCCTGCCGGTGAAAAATACAGGCGCAATTTACCACAGGAACCCCAACAAAAAGAAGAACGAAGAATGGAGGTGAAAGCCAATGTGCCCCTGGACGCGCTCTATAAATGCTGGCATATCTATCCCCGCATGGACCGCCGTTATTATATCACTGACCTGCTGACGGATATCCTGAGCGGGGGTGGTTCCTCCAGGCTTTACCAATCATTGGTAAAAGAAAAGCAATTCTTCAGCAATATTGAATGTTATCATTTTGGCAGCACCGACAATGGCCTGCTGGCGATCGAAGGCAAGCTGGTGAAAGGAATAAAACCCGAAGAGGCAGAACAGGCCATTGAAGCCGAACTGGATAAAATGAAAAAAGACCTGGTGAGTGAAACGGAATTGCAGAAAGTAAAGAATAAAACAGAGAGCATGATCGCATTTGAAGATATGAGCGTAATGAACCGGGCCAATAGCCTGGCTTATTACGAACTCCTGGGAGATGCTTCCTGGATGAATTTTGAACTGGAGAAATACGGCACGGTAACCACGGAAGATATTTTGCAGGAAAGCCGGGTGATTTTCCGGCGAGAAAATTCAAATACGATTTATTACCTGTCCAATAATTGATGCCATGATTGTAACCAAGGGAACAAACAGCCTGCTGGAAAGAAGAAAAGCCCCGCCTATCGTGGACGCGGTAAATTTCCACCTGCAGTTAAAGAAAGCAGATAAGCTGGTATTGAGCAATGGTGTGGAAGTCTATGCCGTGAATGCGGGCGCCGAAGAAGTATTATCGCTGGAATGGGTTTTTTATGCAGGCAACTGGATCGAGGATAAAAACCTGGTTGCTGCTTCCGCCAATTTTTTATTGAGAAATGGTACTTCCAATAAGAACGCTTTCCAGATCAATGAACATTTTGAATATTATGGCTCCTATCTTAACAGGGCCTGTTATAATGAAACGGCGACCATTACCCTGCACTGCCTGACCAAGCACGTACATGAATTATTGCCGGCGGTTAAAGAACTGATTGTGGATTCGGTGATGCCGCAGGAAGAACTGGATATTTACCGGCAGAATATGAAACAGCGGCTGAAGGTAAACCTGAAGAAAAGTGATTTCGTCGCCAGCCGGCTTATTGATGTGCATTTATTCGGTGAAAAACATCCTTATGGCAAATTCAGCACCGCGGAAGATTTTGATGCCCTGCAGAGAGAGGAACTGCTGAAATTCTATGAACAGTATTACCGCAACGGAAAACTTATTTTATTTGTCGCGGGCAAACTGCCGGCCAACCTGGAAGAATTGCTGAATAATTATTTCGGCGATCTGCCCAACAATGCAGTGAGCCTTGCACCCATTCCACCGCAGCCGGCTGCACAAAAGAAGTTCAGGGTTACCAATGACCCGGATGGGGTACAGGGTTCAATCCGGATTGCCCGGCCATTCCCGAACCGCCATCACCCTGACTTTTTGAAAGTCCAGGTATTGAATGCATTGTTCGGCGGTTTTTTTGGATCCCGCCTTATGAGCAATATCCGCGAAGACAAGGGCTATACTTATGGCATTCACAGTTATTTGCAGAATCATATTCACGATTCAGCCTGGATGATCTCGACTGAAGCAGGCAAAGATGTCAGTGAAGCGGCGATTGCCGAAGTGTATAAAGAAATGAAAGATCTCCGGGAGGAACTGGTGGATGAAGAGGAGCTGTTGCTGGTAAGAAATTATATGATGGGTGGAATACTGGGTGACCTGGATGGCCCTTTCCAGATCATTGCGCGCTGGAAAAATATTATACTGAATAATCTCAGTGAACAATATTTCTACGATTCAATTCAAACGATCAAGACCATCAGCGCGGAAGAATTACAACAGCTGGCCCGGCAATACCTGATTCCCGAAGAATTTTATGAACTGGTAGTGGTATAAGAACTGCCGTTGGCCATTTATGCTAAGTCATGCGGATAGGTTACCTTAGGTTTATAAAAATCATCGTATGAACTTCCTGCTCAAGATCCTGGTGATCGCTGCCGTTTCTTACGGACTGGCCCAAATACTGAATGGTATTCATGTCAGTGATTTCTGGACAGCTATTGTTTTTGCCCTGGTGTTGGCTATCCTGAATGTATTTGCCAAACCGATACTGATCATTCTTACCTTACCGGTCACCCTGCTTACCCTGGGACTTTTTCTTTTTGTGATCAATGCCCTGATCGTTTTGCTGGCCAGTCGTTTTGTGGAAGGTTTTAGTATTGATAATTTCTGGTGGGGCTTATTATTCAGCTTGCTGCTTTCTTTGATCATGTCAATTATCGATAAGAAAGTTGCGGACGAGAAAAAATAGAAGTTTGTGGCTAAAGCCCCAGGCATGATAGTGGGCTTTTATCCCCCGCTCTAAAGAGCGGGGTAAAGAGGTAGGCCCACTTGTGCCTTGTGCCGGCCTCACCCCCAACCCCTTTCCAAAGGAGAGGTGAGAATGATTCCATTTATGTCTTGTGCCGGCCTCACCCCCAACCCCTTTCCAAAGGAGAGGGGAGAATGATTCGTTTTGTCTTGTGCCGGCCTCACGCCCAACCGCTCTCCAAAGGAGAGGGGAGAATGATTCCATTTTTGTCTTTTGCCGGCCTCACCCCAAACCGCTCTCCAAAGGAGAGGGGGAGAATGATTCGTTATGTCTTGTGCCGTCCTCGCCCCCTGCCCCTCTCCAAAGGAGAAGGGAGAATGCTTCGTTTTGTCTTGTGCCGGCCTCAACCCCAACCCCTCTCCAAAGGAGAGGGGAGAATGATTCGTTTGTCTTGTACCTTTTTTAATAGGTTTGCAATCATGGATTTCCAACAAAAGAATTTATCGAAAGATCAACTGGTATCTATATACAGGCATCTCTTGTGGCCCCGGATGATTGAAGAGAAGATGCTTGTATTACTCCGGCAGGGCCGTATTTCAAAATGGTTTAGCGGAATCGGCCAGGAAGCGATTGCCGTGGGAGCCACGCTGGCTCTTGAGCCCGATGAATGGATCATGCCCCTGCATCGCAATCTCGGCGTTTTTACCAGCCGCGGAATGCCCCTGCAGAAATTATTCATGCAATGGCAGGGTGCCAAAGAGGGCTATAGCAAAGGAAGAGAAAGAAGCTTTCATTTCGGGAACCGGGAACATCATATTTGCGGGATGATCTCCCACCTGGGTCCCCAGCTGGCTATTGCCGATGGCGTGGCTCTTGCTTATAAACTCCGGAAAGAAAAAAAAGTTTCCCTGGCTTTCACGGGTGATGGAGGTACGAGTGAAGGTGATTTCCACGAGGCATTAAATACAGCCGCCGTTTGGGACCTGCCCGTCATTTTTATCATAGAGAACAATGGCTACGGACTCAGCACACCCGTGAATGAGCAATACCGCTGTATCAGTTTGGTGGATAAAGCCAAAGGTTATGGCATGGAAGGGGTGCAGATAGACGGCAATAATATTTTGACCGTGTATGATACCATTAAAGGCGTTCGTGATTTTTGTATAAAAAACCAGAAACCTTACCTTATTGAATGCCTCACTTTCCGCATGCGTGGTCATGAAGAAGCCAGTGGCACCAAGTATGTTCCGCCTGAATTGTTCCGGCTCTGGGAAATGAAAGACCCCATTACGAATTATGAGCAGTGGCTGATGGGGCAGGGCATAATTAGTTCTTCAGCGATAGAACAAACCAGGGAAGAGTTTAAAGAAAAGATCGAATCCGAACTGGCGGCTGGTTTCAATACCCAACCTCTTGTGGCAGATTCAGAAGAGGAAATTGAAGATGTTTATGCGAGGCCTCAGGTCACAAGTAGCAAGGTTCAGATTATCGACAATTCAGCGCTCAATTCCCAATCTCCACTCCCTACCCGCGATTTACGTTTGATTGATGCCATCAAAGAAGGGCTTTTCCAAAGTATGAAAACTCATTCCAATCTAATACTGATGGGACAAGATATTGCCGAATATGGCGGGGCGTTCAAGATCACAGAAGGCTTTGTTAATGAATTTGGAAAAGAAAGAGTCAGGAATACACCGCTTTGCGAAAGTGCAATTGTTGGGGCAGCATTGGGATTGAACCTCGAAGGGTTTAAAGCCATGATGGAAATGCAGTTTGCAGATTTTGTTACCGTGGGCTTTAACCAGATCATAAATAACCTGGCCAAGATCCATTATCGTTGGGGACAATCGGCCGATACCGTGATCCGCATGCCTACCGGAGGGGGTGTAGGCGCCGGCCCCTTTCATTCGCAAAGTAATGAAGCCTGGTTCGTGCATACGCCGGGGTTAAAGGTTGTCTATCCTTCTACCCCAACCGATGCAAAAGGATTGCTCATCGCAGCGATCAATGATCCTAATCCCCTCTTGTATTTTGAGCATAAAGCCCTGTATCGTTCTGTTTCCGGACCCGTGCCGGAAGCATACTATGAAATTGAAATCGGGAAGGCCCGGCATGTTCGTGAAGGTGAGGAGATCAGTATCATTACTTATGGCAGTGCCGTGCATTGGGCTGAAGACTATGCAGCTGAACATCCCGAGATCTCGATAGATATCCTGGACCTGCGTACTCTTTTACCACTGGATTATATGGCCATTCGCCAGGCGGTGGAGAGAACCGGCAGGGTGATGATTTTGCATGAAGACACACTGACCGGTGGCATAGGAGGCGAAATTGCAGCCTGGATCGCCGAAAATTGTTTTCACCTGCTCGATGCACCGGTGCTGCGCTGTGCTTCATTGGATACACCCGTGCCTTTTTCCATTGAGCTGGAGAATAATTTTCTGGCAAAGTCCAGGCTGAATGAAACTATTCAGCGATTGCTTCAGTATTAACCATGGAGTTGAAATTGATAACTTTTATTATGTCATTTTGGAATTTCCTGCTATCAATAAAAGTTTGCCTTACCTGGGTGTCCTGTTGATAACTCTTCACCTGTATGGGTGCAACAGTAAAGCGAACGATGAAACTGACATCGTTCAAAATGTCATTTATAAACTAATTGAAGCAGATAACAGGTCCGACCTTGATGCAATTCTAAACTCCTATACTGACAGCATAGAATTTTACCCGGCGGGTAAAGAATTTATGAAAGGAATTGCGGAGATCAAAACGAATTACGAAAAGCTCTTCCGGGAAAATAAGCTGGTCCTTACAACCCTGATCACTGATACAAAAGTAATGGGTGATAATGCGATTGTAACCGGAATCAATAAAGGACACAAAAAATCACTCACCGACTCCACGATTGCCAGCATCGACGATAAATATATTGCCTTACTGGTCCGTAACAATAAAGGTGAATGGAAAATTGATAAGTTGATTTGGGGCATCAATCACTAGAGAGTTTTTGGAAACGTCTGTATAAACGTTTATAATAAAAAAATGTCCCGCTTTGCAGGACATTTTTTGTTGTAATTATTTCTGCTAATAAACTATTATCAAAATCAAACTCCTTTTTTACCCAGTCCTTTGAGTAATTCCTGTACTGCTTTTTCCAGCTGTTGGTCCTTGCCTGCGCTCATGAGCTCGGGATCATTTTTTATTTTAATGTCAGGCTCAAGTTGGGTGTTCTCACAGAATTTTCCATCGGGCATGCGCCAGCCGCCCTGGGGAATGCCAAATACCAGGGTGGGATCGATCTGGGTTTCCCACCATACAAATGTTCCGGTACCGGGTACCGGCATACCCACGGTTTGCCCAAGATTTTTCAGTTTATACGCTACCGGGAAGAGATGGGCATCGGAATAATTACTTTCCCCCATTAATACAATCGAAGGTTTGATCCATTTGCCCTGTGGCTGGTAACCGATCTGCTGTCCATGCGGGATCACATCAAAATATTTCTTTCCGCTGAGAAAATCGGAAAGTTGTTCATGCAGGTTACCACCCCCGTTGAAACGGGTATCCACCACGATGGCTTCTTTTTCCAGGTTTTTACCCAGCACTTCATCAATGACCACCCGCATACTGGGATCATTCATGCCTCTTACATGCACATAACCAATACGGCCACCCGATAAACGTTCGGTTTCCTTACGGCGGTTTTCAACCCAGCGGCGGTACAGCAATTCATTTTCTTCGCCCAGGGTAATGGGTTTTACAGTTTCTTCCCAACGGGATTTGGTTTCGGGATCATAAACTGATAAAAGCGTGAGCTTGCCGGCCTTGCGGTTCAGGGTTTGATAAAAATCTTTTTCGGGAACCAAATCAATGCCATCAATTGCTTCGATGATATGGCCGGCCCGGATTTTTGATACATTCTTATCCAGCGGGCCTTTGTCTACGACCTCGGTGATTTTTAAACCTTTCCCGTTAAAATAGGGGTCAATAAAAATAGCCAGGGCCGCGGTGGCGTCTGTATTCACCTGGGGCGGTGAATAACGGCAGCCAGTATGCGAGGCATTCAACTCACCCAGCATTTCGCCCAGCATATCGGCGAAATCATAATTGTTCCGGATATAAGGAAGGAATTTTTTATACTCATTATAATAATTAGTCCAGTCCACCCCATGTAAGTCGGGTACATAAAATTTCTTTTTCACCTGGCGCCAGGCATGTTCAAAGACATAAGCTCTTTCTCCGCCCGCATCATGGATCATTTCACCATTGATGGTGACATTGTCTTTTTTGCCGCTTTCCGGATCCATTTTAGTGATCTTGCCATTGGCAACAATAAAAAGTGATTTGCCGTCTTTAGAAAAATCCAGTCCCGCCTGGTTTGCATCCAGTTTGCTGACCAGTTTGGTTTCCTTGGTCCGCAAATCGGTCATCCAGAGATCGGCACCTGTTTCAAAGCGGGCCAGGTAATACAACTTATCATTATTGTTATTGATCAATGCATCGCTCATTGCAGAGGTATGCGTAGTAAGTCGTACCCGGCGGTCATTGATATTATCCCATTCAATTTTTATGGGTTTTACTTCCTTATCGGCTTTACTGCTGTCTTTCTTTTTATCTTTTTCTTCCTGTTCTTTCAGTAAAGCGAAATCCTCCTTGGATAGCTGGTAACGATCCAGGGCTTCCTGCGTCAGGAAAACACCATATATGTCACCGGAGGCCGGCTGGGTATTTTGTCCGCGGAATCCATCCCGGTCACTATACCAATAAATCATTTTCCCGTCTTTTGAAAAATTGGGGCGCACATCCGCATAGCCGCTTTGTGTCAGGTTAATCAATTTACCCTTTCCATCGGATTGAATAATACCTACATCGCGTACAAAACCCAGCCCGGTCATATAACTGGTCACCAACCATTTATTATCGGGCGACCAGTCAAATGCCAGGTCACCGTCCGCATAGGAATAATTTTTATCAGCCGTTACAATGGTCCGGTCCTGTTTATCTGCCAGGTTAAATACTTTCAGGGTGGTGCGTTCTTCCAGGTAGGCCACTTCCTTTCCGTCAGGTGAATAAAGCGGTTGAAATTCTTCTTTATCCGTGGCCACGATGGGTGTTTCTTTCAAAACGGTGGATGCATAGAAATAAGGTTCTTCTTTGCGGGTAATGGAAGAAGTGTAAATATTCCAGTTATTATTCCTTTCAGCCGCATAGATTATAGAACGTCCGTCGGGACTAAAACTGGCTGTTCTTTCCTGCGTGGGGGTGTTGGTGATCCTTTTGGTAATACCGCCTTCTACACTGCTGACAAAGACCTCGCCTCTTACCACAAACACAACTTCCTTTCCATTGGGTGACACGGACATTTCAGTGATACCCGCATTCACAGGCAATATCTTTTCCTGGTTGGATCGGCCGTCCAACTGGATGGTTACCGCCAGTTTTTCGGGCTTTTCACCTTCCTTCATGGTATAGATCTCACCATCATAGTTGAAGCAAATGGTATTATTATCTGCTGTGGTTAAAAAACGGACCGGGTGTTTGGTCATTTTGGTCAGCGGGGTAGTGCTGGCCGGGTTATTCAGTGAAGATTTATAGATATTAAATGAACCACTGGCTTCACTCAGGTAATAAAAATCATTGTTGTTGGAACTAAAAACAGGATTGCGGTCCTCCCCATCAAATTTAGTGAGCTGGTTATATTTTTTTGTTTTCAGATCATATACCCATACATCGCGGGTTACTGAAGATGTATGGTGTTTGCGCCAGTTGTCTTCATAACCCTTGTAATCATGGAATATTATTTTATCGCCGCTGCTGTTATAACGGGCATTGATGGCCGGCTGTGTCATGACCTGGGTGGCGCGCCCCCCCTGTACCGGTACCGAATAAAGTTCATTCATACCAGCGCCGGGTATCTGAGCGTTGGTGACCAGGTCAATCCGGTTGGAACTGAATAGAATGGATTTATTATCCGGGGAGAAATCCCAGGGCAGATCCACACCTGAATAAAAAGTCAGGCGTTTTGCTTCGCCACCGCTGGATGGCATCACGTAGATATCAAAATTGCCATAGCGGTCCGAAGCAAATGCGATCCATTTGCCGTCGTGGCTCCACACGGGCATATAATCATAAGCTTCATGCAGGGTAAGCGGGGTAGCAGCGCCACCCGAAGCAGGAACTTTATACAAGTCGCCCTGGTAACTAAAGACTACTGTTTTAGCATCAGGTGAAATGGCAGGATAACGTAACCACAATGGGTTTTCCTGTGCGACAATTGCAGAAGCAGAAAAAAGCAATAGCGCAGTGATTAACTTTCTCATAACTGTAGATTTAAAAGTGGAAGCTCGCATCCGGAACCGGATTCTCCTATCCTAATTTATGATAGTTTATGCGGGTTTGACGCAGCCCCCGGCAACAGGAGGATGAAGTTTTATATGAACGGCAGAACGGCAGAGCTTTTTGGAAACCCTGTTCCATTATTGAATTGTCTCCTATTCGCTGGGTATCCCTTTATCCCGTATTTTTTATGTTACTAAAGGAATGCTTTTATAGGATCCTTGTAAAAACCGTTATTAATAGCCAGGATAGCGTTCGGTCCTTTATGCTGTACCGGTATAAACTGCAACCATAGGCGATCCCTTTGAATCGTTGTAGTTCTGAATAGAATGTTCTAAATTGTATAATAATCAACCCTGGGTAAGCTTTTAGTCCTGCCTTCGCCACCACCACCAAAACCAACGAAAATGCAAACTGTTACCGGCGAATTGGCTAGCCAGGCTGCGCCTGTTCAAGCCTCCGAAAGAATCATTATCCTCGATTCCCTTCGCGGTATTGCGATCCTCGGCATCTTGTTGATGAATGTACCCGGCTTTGCCCTGCCGGAACCTGCCTATGGTGACCCCAGCGTGATGAACGAAATGGGAACCATAAATTACCAAACCTGGTATTTTATTGACTGGGCTCTCGAAGGCAGCCAGCGGGCCTTGTTCTCCATGCTGTTCGGCGCCGGTATAATACTATTTATCAGTCGCCAGGAAAAAAAACTGGAGGGCCTGCTGCCAGCCGATTATTTTTTCAGGAGGCAGCTTTGGCTTTTAGTATTCGGGCTGTTTAATGCTTTTGTTTTACTCTGGTTTTGGGATATCCTGTTTCACTATGCCTGCCTGGGCATGATCATGTTTGCCTTCCGGCGTTTATCCCCAAAACAGCTGGTCGTGGGTGCCGCAGTATGCCTGTTGTTGATGACGGTGAGGGAGAACCGTGATTTTTATGAAAGCAAAAAAATCATCCGGAAAGGTGAACTGGTCGCGGCCCTTGATACCACCACGACCAAATTAACCAGTCGTCAAAAAGAGGAACTTTCGGCGATGAAGGCTTTCGAGGAAAGAAGCACGGTGGATGCTAAGAAGAAGCGGATGGAAAAAAGCCTGGCCAGCGTAGGTGGTAATTACGCGGATTTGTATGCATACCAGAGTGACCGGAGTTTCCGGACAGAAGTGAACTACCTCTATTTTGGAGGATGGGATATTCTTGTATTTATGTTTTTAGGCATGGCCTTCTTTAAATCAGGTGTATTGACGGGACAGGCGCCTACGAAGACTTACCTGTGGATGGCGGTGCTGGGTATGGGACTGGGTTTATTGGTTTCATATTTCCGTTTGCAGGGTAGGATTGATAACCAGTTTAATGCTTTTGAAATAGCAAAAAATGTCCGGTTCGACTATTATGAAATATCCCGCACTTTAAGGGCCCTCGGTATATTCGGTATCATCATGCTCCTTTATAAATCGGGCTGGTTCAAATGGCTGTTCGCTTTGATGCGCCCCGTTGGACAAATGGCATTTACCAATTACCTTATGCAATCTTTGATCGGGGGCTTGTTCTTTTATGGGATCGGGTTTGGCATGTTTGGCAAATTGCAGCGTTACGAGATTTATTATTTCGTGGCAGCCGTTTGGGCGCTTGAAATTATCTGGAGTCATATATGGCTGCGTTATTTCCGTTTCGGTCCTCTGGAATGGTTATGGAGGAGTTTGACTTATTGGAAAAAACAACCCTTCCGCAAGGAACAACCCCAGTTGACTTTCATCAAACAAACCGAACCCCAACCAACAAAAGTGCATGAGTACTGAAAACAGCCAGGTCGCTGCTCCCGTTAGCCAGTCGGAACGCATTGTGATCATCGACAGCCTGCGGGGCATCGCCCTGCTGGGCATACTGATGATGAACATGCCCTATTTCTCCATGCCATTCCCAGTGCCTGATACCCTGGTTTTGCGGAATGAATGGGGCACGATCAACCAAAGCACCTGGTATTTTATTAATTGGTTCCTCGAAGGCAGCCAGCGGGCCTTATTTTCTTTATTATTCGGAGCCGGTATTTTGTTATTCATAGGCCGTCTCGAAAAAAGAATGAGGGGTATGCTGGCAGCCGAATATTTCCTTCGCCGCCAGTTATGGTTATTGGTTTTCGGGCTGATCAATGCCTTTGTATTTCTTTGGCCGGGTGATATCCTG
>DASUMO010000575.1:0-9529 GCA_036277695.1 Chitinophagaceae bacterium | reverse complement strand
GCCGGTTATTTTTTTAAGAAAAGTCCAAAACCCCGGTAAAAAGGATTTTAGCCCCGGAACGCTTATTTTTGCTGCCCGTTTAAGGAACTTGTGCCTTAACGCGGTCCCGTAGTTCAATGGATAGAATAGAAGTTTCCTAAACTTTAGATACAGGTTCGATTCCTGTCGGGACTACATTCGATCCTTCTTGTCAGACGAGTCTCCTCCCAGCCTGGGCAACGACGCAATTTAAAAAATTCAATGGAGGGACTCATCGTGTTAAATGTCTTTCCATACTAAAATTGAACAGCAAGGAATTTAAATAATAAGGTTTTATCTCTTTCTTGTCAGACGAGTCTCCTCCCAGCCTGGGCAACGACGCAGTTTTAAAAAATTCTAAGGAGGGACTCGTCGTGATAAATGTCTGTTTATGCTAAAATTGAACAGCAAGGGATTTAAATAATAAGATTTTATCTCTTTCTTGTCAGACGAGTCTCCTCCCAGCCTGGGCAAGACGCAGTTTAAAAAATTCTAAGGAGGGACTCATCGTGATAAATGTCTTTCCATACTAAAATTGAACAGCAAGGGATTTAAATAATAAAGGTTTCTCTCTTATCGATCTTTCCAGGGGTTGATATGGTTGCTTGTTAGACGAGTTTATTCTGCTTGCGCAGAGTTATGAGTTGGGCTGGAGGAGATTAGTGGGGAAGGTTTCGGTATAAATAGTTGCGACGAGTCCCTCTTATTTTCCTTAAGCTGGGTTTTCAGGCGGGCTGGAGGAGACTCGTCGGGAAGAAGGTCTGGATGATAGTTTCGGTATAAATAGTTGCGACGAGTCCCTCTTACTTTCCTCAAGCCGGGTTATCAGGTGGGCTGGAGGAGACTCGTCTTGGAAAGAATGGCGTTCAAATCGAACGCCATCTTTCATTAAGCCGAATAGTTCATCCCTGCATCTCCAGTTTCATTTTCTTCTTCCAGAAAATATAAGACAGGATACCCGGAACAAACCATACCAGCATGAAAGCCATCATGGGGTCTATAGTCCCGGAAAGGGCAATACCGGAATATACGGCTCCGATCAGGTCAAAAAACAGGCCCGCATAAGCCCATTCTTTTATTGTTTTTAACCCGGGAATTAAAATAACAATTGCTCCAATCACCTTAGCCCATCCTGTGAATGGAATAAAATATACCGGGTAGCCAAGCTGATCATGTATCAGCGTCTTTGCATCTTCGTTTACAAGTATGCTGCCATAAGCAGAAAATAACATGAGCGCCGCGAATAAAATAGTAAACACCCAGTAAAGAATCTTGATGGTTTTCGGTTGCATGATTGTTGGTTTGAATAAAAAGTTAAAATAAAAAGTTGTCCAAAAATGAATTAGTCAGCAAATTATTAATCTGCTCCAACACTTCATAATCGGTTCATAAACCATTTTTATATAAAATTTTAATTTTTCGGTATACAAATGCCGGTTATTCATTGAGGCCTGAGCCTTTCGCAACTGCCAATTGAAAATATGTTTTAAGATACTCATTTAGGCCGACAATTACCCCAGGCTACTAAACTGGCCAGCAACTCAGTTCTGATTTTGTCGATTCCAGTTTTTACTTTATATGCAGAGAAAATCTGAAAGTTGATCAGGCAAGTTCTTAAAATATGCTATCATTTTCTTCGATTTTGATCCTGTCTGGTCTATATCGGCGCAAGCCGAATCCGCCTCGGGCGGAGAAGGCGGGTTTTTATTATTCACTTGTGTAACATTTGTTACTAAATGCCGGGAGCTATGGGAGTAATTTTATTAAACAGATGATTTAACTGGAAAAAAATTTGTAATCATGAAAAATCTTTTAAAACGCTCAGCCCTGTTTATAACCTTTTCTGCATTGTTATTTACAGTTATTTCATGCAGCAAAGATGATCCTTCTGCGAATAATTCTAATAATACTGGTAATATTAATGTAGCCAATCTTCAGGCACAAATAAACTCCTTGCCCAGGGAGCCGTTAAACCCTACAGAATTAAGCAGCCTTTCTTTTATGAGAGAGGAAGAAAAATTGGCCAGAGATGTGTACATCACTTTATACAATAAATGGGGGGTAAACATCTTCACTAATATTTCTAGCAGTGAGCAAACTCACATGGAGTCAATATTATTATTACTGAATAAATATAATTTAACAGACCCGGTTGGTTCCAATCAGGTTGGCGTATTTAGGAATACCATATTACAGGAGCTATTTACCCAGTTAGTCACCCAGGGCACTACAAGTATACTTGAAGCGTATAAAGTTGGAGCAACCATTGAAGATCTTGATATATTCGATTTAAACACCGCATTGACCAGTATTGACAACCAGGATATCCGCCTGGTATATGATATGCTGTCAAAAGGAAGTCGTAATCACCTGAGGTCCTTCTACAGGAATATTTTAAATGTTGGTGGCACATACACTCCAAAGTATATTAGCCAGGCGGAGTTTGATGCCATTATCAACAGCCCAATGGAAACCGGGTTCTGATAATATATTTTAAAACCTAGGTTATGAAAAAACTCATTCTTTCTTTATCAGCGGTTGTTCTTTCAATTGCTGGTTTTCCACAACAAACCACCTCGTTGAATCAACAGGAAAAGGATGCCATTCTTTATATGAGGGAAGAAGAGAAACTGGCGAGGGATGTATATGATTCGTTGTATGTGAAATGGGGTGGTAATCCTTTTGGGAATATCCGGCAAAGTGAACAAACCCATATGGACAGAATGAAAACGCTTATTGACAGCTATAAGCTGGAAGACCCGGTAGATAAAAACAAGGACAAGCATGGTGTATTTTCAAATACATTGTTGCAGAGGTATTACAATGAGCTTGTTACCTCAGGGAGCGTTTCTTTAACAGAGGCATTGAAAGCGGGAGCCAAAATTGAAGAATTAGATATTGCTGACCTGGAAGAAAGAATCCGGCAAACCCCAAGGCAGGATATTATTACTGTATATTATTATTTGAAAATGGCTTCGGAGAACCATTTAAGGGCTTTCGTACGCCGTTTGAAAATGCAGGGTATAATCTATAAACCAGTTATCCTGGCCAGAACAGATTTTGAGAAAATAATTGTGGCAAAAAATACTAAGGGTGGACCTGGAAAGGGCTGGAATTGATTTGCATAGGGTATCTGATTAAATATAATAGTACAATTATAAACTCATTGCTACACAGTATTCTTGATACAACCCTACGCAATCCCTTACCCAGCCAGGTCTTCGCGAAGCGAGATCCGGTGATTCAAGAAAATAGAGCACCCCAAGTTTGTTAACCCGGCATCTTAATATGTATCAAGTAACCCTGCCCATAACTACTCATCTGATTGAATATCGAAACCCCTGAAAAATATAGCCGGGAAAGCCTGGGGGTGAACAAGCCGGTGTCCTGATCCCTGCATTGCCTTAAAACCGATCTTAGGCAAAGCAAATGAAACTACGGAGTATCCTTTTAAGCCCAACACCGGGCTTTCATTATTTTTACCTGAATATTTAATTGATGCAAAGCCATTTTGCCGAATATGTATTCCTGATCTTATTTATCCTGGCACTGGTCATGCTTGCTAATAAGCTCCGGCTGGCCTACCCGATTGTCCTGGTAGTGGGCGGATTGGCAATCAGTTTTACCAGGGCGTTTTCACATATCACTATTGACCCGGAACTGATCTTCTTTATCTTTCTTCCCCCCTTACTTTACGAGGCAGCATGGCAGGTTTCGTGGAAGGAATTCTGGAAATGGCGACGGGTAATCATGAGCTTTGCATTTCCCATTGTTATTTTAACCTCCTGTGTGATTGCATTTGCATCCTATGCCCTGATTCCCGGTTTTACGCTGGCCCTTGGTTTTCTTTTAGGTGGAATCGTGTCTCCTCCTGATGCCATTTCTGCAACGACGATTATGCGTCGCGTAAATGTTCCAAAATCAATGCAGAGTCTTGTGGAAGGCGAGAGTTTACTCAATGATGCTTCCTCATTGATCGTATTTCGTTTTGCATTAGCGGCCGTGATTACCGGGCAATTCCATTTTCAGGAGGCCGCTCTCAGTTTTTTTCTCGTCATCCTTATGGGAACACTCATTGGTCTTTTCGTCGGGCTTATTTTCTACGTTATTCATCGCTGGCTGCCTACCACACCCAGCATTGATATTGTTTTGACCATTGTTACTCCATACTGTATGTATTATTTCGCGGAGTATTTTCATTTTTCGGGTGTGCTGGCTGTGGTGAGTGGCGGTCTTCTTTTATCCAGTAAACGGAATAGCATGCTTAGTTACCAGAGCCGGATGCAGGGAGTGAATGTGTGGACCAATATTGTTTTTGTACTGAATGGCCTGATCTTTTTACTGATAGGCCTTCAATTGCCTCTGATAACAGACCAACTCGGTGATATAGGTTTGGGCCGGGCCATCTGGTATGGGTTGGTAATTTCTTTGGTTCTTATCGTTACACGATTACTTTGCACATTTGGGGCTTCTGTTTTCACCCGCTTTATGAGTCGCTTTATTACGGTGGCGGATCCTGATCCCGGGTGGAAGGGGCCGCTTATAATTGGTTGGGCGGGAATGCGTGGCGTGGTGTCATTAGCAGCGGCACTTTCAATACCCTTATTGATTGAGGCAGGTAATCCTTTTCCCTTCCGGAACCTGATCCTGTTTATCACTTTTATTGTTATTATCGTAACCCTTGTGTTGCAGGGATTGACATTGCCCTGGCTGATCAGAAAAGTAAAGCCTGAAGACAAACACAGTCCCATACCGGCTGAAAAACAGGAAATGATCATTCAAAAGAAATTAGCACAAGGCTCGCTGCAATTGCTGGAAGAGAAATATGCCGCAGATCGCCTGTCCAATAAGCATCTGAATAATTTCCATGAACGGCTAAAACTTGATCAGCAATACTTTGACCGGGCTCTTGATGAATTAAATCATGCTGAGGATGGCTCTTTAAAAAATTACCAGATGATTTACCTGGCCTTATTAGAGCAACAACGAACCTTACTCAATAAAATGAACCATCGTTCCGAATTCGATGAAGAACTGATCAGGAAATACCTTTCATTAATCGATCTTGAGGAATTCAAGATCCGGGAAAAACAAATACAGGAAAGCTGACCCGGGAATTATTACAGCAGCCAGGTCATGATCCAGTTCGATACCACCTGGAACATTAGATAACTCCCGATTATACAGGCTATACTCTTGATAATTACCCAGGCGATCCTTTTATCGTGGAAGAAGTTCAGGTAGGTCCAGATATTATACCCGAGCAGGAAAATAACCTCCATCAATGAAATCACGCCATTGGGAAAAAGGAAGGAAAAACAATTGATGGGTATGATACATACCGACATAAAACCCAGCATATACACGTTCATGACAAGGGCTTCGGCATAAAAAAGTTTTGGGTTCCTAAACAACAGGTAGGTTGTCAATGCATAAAAAGGCACCAGGGCTGCCTGCACAAAAAAATAGTAATGTTTGTAAAATGCTTCTTCCGTTTTGTTGGGAGCATGGCGATAGATCAGGTAAAGCGCCAGGGCACAGATAGTACCGGTAATGGCAAAAAAGGAAAATGGTTTTTGGTAGTGTCGCCGATGACCGCTCAGGTATTTTTGCTGCATATAACCGGGTCGCAGGGCCAGGTCCTTTAAGGTGAACAGGATGCCTTTTTCAAGATGCCAAAATGTATGTGCCACCTCGTGAAGCAGGTGTGGCATACTGATTCGATGTACCATGGATTTTTGCCCGCATTGAGCACAGAAGGCTGTGTTAACAGAGGCACCGCAGTTGAGACAGGAGGATTCCATTGTTCAGACTTTGGTGAGCCAAAGGATGTTTGCTTACTGAATGTACACTATTCCGGGGCAATAACCCGCCCCTGTCCCCTTAACCTCAAGGAGTGCTAAAGGGCAAATTGAATATATTCGATTTCAAAAAATTAAAACTGTATGAAAATGATTCCACTCTTCCGTTGCAGGAATATGAAGGATGCTATTTCATTTTATACAACCATCCTGGATTTTGAATTGAAAGATGCGGATGCTTCACCGGAGGATTGGGTGGTATCGCTTAAAAACGGGGAGGCGGAACTCCTGCTTACCAGCCTGGAAGGCGATCAGAAAATCGGAATTGCCGCCAACGTCCAGGTTGAACAAATAGATGAATTGTTCGCAAAATACCTGGGCCGGGGTTTGGATATATCGCACAAGCAAGGTTCACCGGTGCACCAGGGACCTATTGATCAAAGCTGGGGTAACAGGGAATTTTATGTAACGGATGCGGATGGAAACACTTTGCGGTTTTTCAAACCTCTTTATTGAAACCGGGTATGAAACAGTATCTCTGCATTAACATGAAATGAGGCCGGGGTACCTGGTGAGGTCCCGGCCTTCGTATTCAAATTTTATCGTTACGTTTTTATAAACGACAAGATTTGAACCTCATCATCCAACTCTACCCGCAACCAGTACTGGCCAGCAGCTAATTCCGAGATATTTAGTTCAGTCCTGGCTGCCTGTAAATTTCCCTTCCTGATAACTTGACCTGCCGGGTTGATGATCTGCCAGCTATTTTTTACATTGCCTATTGTTGACGCGATGATCTGCAACTGATCCCGGGCCGGGTTGCCGGCGATCCTTACAGTGGCTTTTTCCGAAAATAATACGACCCGGGTAACAGAATACTCAAACTTGCCATCCATATCTACCATTTTCAGGCGATAATAGGATTTACCTGTAAGGGGATTATTGTCATCCACGGCATAATTCATTTCAGCCTGGCTGTTCCCGATGGCATTGACGGTTGATACCGCCGTATAATTCACAGCATCGGTGCTCCGCTCAACGATAAAATGGCTGGCATTTTCTTCTGTAGCCGTTTTCCATTGCAGTTTCACCCTGTTGGCTGCTGGGCTGGCTTCAAAGCTTAACAATTTCACCGGCAATACACCCGAAGTGGTGGCGCTTATCGTGATGGCTGGGCTGAGATATAAGGGTTGATTATAACCGTTGAATTCAAAAATAGCAAAATGATAAACCGCGTTTGGTTCAAGCGCATGTATGGTTACCAGGGACTGGTTGGTGGCAGCCAGCACAAAATTTCCATTACCCAGGTCCTGACCTGCGCCGAAATCTGTATTGCTGGTATAAGCAGTAAAGTCGGCAGGATTCATATTCACCGCGGCATTTTTTCGACCAATGATCAGTCTCGCCCGCCCATTGCCAGCAGCCAGTTCAAGCCGCATGGAATTGGATGTGATATTTGAAACGGGCAACGCTTGTGCCTGTACAGTTGGTGTCACGGCTGTTGATCCGGATACTGCGGCGAAAGAAGAAGTGAGGTAAATTGTATTGCTTCCTGTGCCATCGTATTCAAATACCTTAAAGAAATAAATCGTAGCCGGGTTAAGCCCCGAAATACTCGTGGCATTAAAATTATCATCATAGACCACGTATTCACCAGCACCCAGCTGTTGACCCTGGCCAAACACCGCATTGGCATTATAGTCGATGCCATTCACCGGGGACGATGTTACATCAGTTCCCTGTTTGGCTACTACGATACGCCGCTGTCCATTGCCATTTGTCCAGCCCAGGAAAAGTTCCTTGCCATCCGTTTTCGTAATCATCAAATTGCTCGAAGCAATAGTGGGTATTGTCCTCGTTGTTACATTGGCTGTATATGCCGGCATTAAATATTGCGGCTCACCAGAGCCATTGAATTCATAAAAAGAGAAAATGTATTGTACCCCGGGACTGAGGTTGCTCACGGTAGTGCTGGTGCCGGTACTGTTATAAACGGTATAATTACCCGGCCCGGTTACCGCGCCATTGCCATACTGAAAACTTACATTGTAAGGCTGACCCACAACCGGGTCAACGCCGACAACTGACGCTTCTCTTACCACGATCAATCGTCTGAATCCATTTCCACTGGCCCAGCTAACGGTCAGTGAATTTGTACTGATGTTGGTGAACACCGCATTGCTTGTCTGCAGCGTGGGTGTAGCCGAGGTGGTGCCGCTCCCGGAAAGAAAGGAACTGGTTAGATATTCAGTGGCCGTCCCGGTACCATTGTATTCATAAACCCGGAAAAAATATTGGGTGGCCGGTGTTAATCCGGTTAGGAAAAAACTGCTGGAAAAATGATCGTAAACGATGAACTCACCGGGTGCCACTTCCTGTCCCAGCCCAAATTGGGTGTTAGCATTGTAGTCAATACCATTTTGGGGAACAAATGCAGGCGCACTGCCGGCCTTGCAGACCATGATACGGCGGGCGCCATTGCCCATCGTCCAGCCCAGGTTGAAATAATCGCCATCGATGGCGTTGAACCATAGATTGGTAGAGGCAATGGTTGGGGCGGCGGACCAGGCATTGATGGACAATAATAAGGATAAGGTTGAGTAAAGAATTTTCATACAATAAAATTTGGCCGCCAAATATGGCCCACAATGGAATGGAAGGAAATGAAGGAGGTGATGCATTGAGCTTTTTCCTGCATCAATTGAGAATTTCAGCTGATTATTCTAAATTCTGAATAGTGATAAGTGAGTAGGAAGTAGGAATAAAACCCTAGGCGGGTTTCATATTAATCTGCCTGGTTATTTCCATTATTTCTGCATCAGTTAGTTGCTTGCCTTTCCTATCCTTAAGAAATTGCTGTATAATCGCGGCGTGGTCAGGTAAAGCTTTGGTAAGGGAAGCGGTAGTATTTCTGATCCTTTTGATCGAATTATTTTTCACATCGTAAACAACCATTTCTTCTTCCAGGTCATATACTGTTTTGGAAGCGGAGCCATATTCATAGACTTCTCTCTTTTTCTTTACAATGTATTTTAAAAGGTGCAGCGAAGGGCCTGAAGTCAATACCAGGTAATAGGTATTTCTTGTCTGCTCACCCCAGCCAGGATAACCATTATTAAATGTAGCTACTCTCGATACACCGTTTGATGTGTCTACTATAAAAAAAGTTTTTACCGAATCGGCAAAGCGGTTGGGCCTGTTATTGTTGTTGAAATACAATTCATTTTTAACCAGGTTAAACTGCAATTCAACCTCCCGGAGCTGTTTGCCGTTATTGAAATTTACGATCCCTTTTGACCAATAGGGATATAATAATCCATTTTCATCGACACCGTTTTTGTTAACCATGGTACCGGTGAGATTGAGAACAGCATCAAAGCTGAGGAATTGAGGCTGGAAAGGTTCCAGGTTAGTGAGGCTTCGATCCTGTGCGTTTACATTTATTGATAAGAAAAAAATAGCATGCAGTAGCAGGAGAGTATGGAAGGTCGTTTTACATTTCATAGAGATTCTCTGTTGCGGGGCTGTGAAGTTAAAATAAAGTCTTAAGAAACGAAAGGATAATGATCTTTCCCGGTTAGAATTAACATTCCCCGTCTGGATCAACTTCGCCACCAGTTGTCATCATCCTCTTCATCATCATCGTAATAATCATCCATGCCATAGTTGTAGGGGTTCCCGTCTTCGTCATCATAATTGGGATCGAGGTG
>DASUMO010000574.1:0-5661 GCA_036277695.1 Chitinophagaceae bacterium | reverse complement strand
GTATTATTATCTCCGGTTGTATTGTGATAAAGAGCTTCAGCTCCGGTAGCAGTATTTTTTTCGCCTGTGTTGTGATAAAGCGTGCCATAGCCACTGGCGGTATTGTAACCTGCCGTTGTGTTGGTATAAAGTGCAAAACTTCCCGTGGCAGTGTTTTGCGTACCTGAGGAATTAAAGAAAAGGGTATTGGTACCATTACCAGCGTTATTGGAGCCGGTAGTATTGGAATAAAGTGACTGAAACCCGTTTGCCGTATTGTTATAACCAGAAGAGTTGTTCCGCAGGGTTTGATAGCCATTTGCAGTATTTTTATTCCCGGTATTATTAGCGGGCGTTGCAGACCCTCTTAAGGCCTCAAATCCCAGCGCCACATTGTAATTGTCAAAAGGAGTGGCGCTGCTATTAGCATAACGCATGGCATTATATCCAACAGCTGTTGCTTGATTGCCGGTTTCATTATAATAGAGCGCATACACGCCAACAGCGGTATTTTGCTCGCCTGTATTGTTGGAATAAAGTGCATTTACGCCGGTAGCAGTATTAGAGAATCCCGTTGTATTGAGATAAAGTGTGTTCACCCCGACAGCAGTATTAGAATTCGCCGTCGTATTGGAATAGAGTGCATTCCTTCCGGTGGCGGTATTATTGTCTCCAGTGGTGTTAACATAGAGTGCATCCCTTCCAGTTGCGGTATTTGCAGCGCCCGTGGTGTTGCTATAACCAGCATTGCTCCCAGTAAATGTATTATAAAGGCCACCACCCACGGCATTGTTGGTTGTACCGGCAAACAAGCCGGTAAAACTATTATAGGGATGATCAGAACCAATAGCCATCAATTCTCCTCCACTGCTGTTACGGAGTTTGATTAGCGGATTGGCATTGCTTTGGGTGTTGGCGGCATCAATAATAAGCTGGGAAATATTTGCCGAACCTTTGACATGAAGCCTGCCGGCAGGGGTTGTTGTGCCTATACCCACATTCTGGGCAAGTATACCTGGGTGTATTTGCGCAAGAGCACAAACCAGGATTGGATACAATACGCTTCTTTTCATATGCTGATATTTTATAGAGGTGGCTTCCAAAAAAGGCTGCATTGTTGAATTTATCCGGGTAGGGATAAAAGCGTAGAATCCGGGGGGTTAAAACGTATCGAAGCTATCCGTAGGGGGTAAAAAATGCAGAAAGCCGTTCGTTCAGTAGCCTATATAAATGCTGACTTCAATGATGGTGCGTAACGCCGATCCTAAGGTAGGGAAATCCGGCATTAACAAAAAATTGGTTGTTGGCCACATGAAGCTATAGGCGGTTTCTTCTCTATCTTGTGGATGTGAGTCGCTTTCATTCCTATCTCAATTCTGTTGTCAGCATTCTTCACCAGTATGATGGAAGGCAGCCTTTGGCCATTTTCCTGAAACAATTCTTTGCGGCAAACCGGAAATATGGTTCAAAAGACAGGAAACTGATACTTCACCTCTGTTATTGTTATTTCAGGTTAGGTAAGGCATTACCAGCTATAACTGCCGGGGAAAGAGCGTTATTGGGCCTCTACCTGTGCTCAATGGAGACCAATGAGTTGCTCGCAACCTTAAAAGCGCAGTATAATGATTCAGTGAACCTCCCACTCGCAGGGAAACTGGAATTGATACAGAAGGGGAACTTTATAGAGGATGTTTTTCCCTGGGCTGGCGAACTGAGTGCATCCATTGATCATTCCAAGTTATGTCGTTCTTTTTTTGTGCGGCCAGATCTTTTTCTTCGGATCAGACCAGGTAAAAAAGAGTATGTATCCCAAAAACTTTCGGCTACCGGTATAGAATTCAGGGAAAGGGGTGAAAATTGCCTGGCCTTGTCCAATACACCCGGGCTGGAAGAGTTGTTCGAGATGAATAGAGACATCGTTGTGCAGGATTATAACTCCCAGCGGGTTGGTGAATTTATTCGAATTGGGCTAGCCGGAAAGTCCGGCCCGGGAACCTTTAGGGTTTGGGATTGCTGCGCTGCCAGCGGCGGCAAATCCATCATGGCATTCGACCTGGATCCTGCCATTAACCTGACGGTTTCGGATATAAGAGAATCTATCCTCGCGAATCTAAAAAAACGCTTCGCTGAAGCAGGCATTCGAAAATATAAAGCATTTCCCATAGATCTGTCTATCCCTATTTCAACACTCACCACTCACGACTCACAACTCACGATTCCCGATTCACCCTTCGATCTTATCATCTGCGATGTGCCCTGTACAGGCAGCGGTACCTGGAGCCGGACGCCTGAACAGTTATATTATTTTGAGAAGAACACTATCGGTGAATATGTTCGCTTGCAGAGAAAAATTATTTCAAATACTATTCCCCAGCTGCAAAAGGACGGCTTTTTTCTTTATATCACCTGTTCTGTTTTTAAAAAAGAAAACGAAGAACAGGTTGATTTTATCTGCGAAAAATTCGGACTCGAAATAAAAAGGATGGAGGTCCTGGAAGGATACGAAATGAAGGCTGATACACTATTTGCCGCACTTTTGGTCAAACCATACTGAACTAGAGCCGGATCATTTCTGCAACACCGATCAGTTGCTGGTTATTCAAAACGCGGATATAATAGGTGCCGGCTGCCAATCCCGCAACAGGCAGATCGATCAATGCTTTCCCGACTCCCTTTGAATCATTTAATTGCATAACCCGGCTTCCCTTTGAATCGTAGACCAGCAGGGTCATGTTGGCAACGGGATAGTCTGTTTCAACACTAACTATCACTGATGTAGCCCTGGAAGGATTCGGTTGAACCATGACGAGGTTCTGCAGGATTCCCGGGTTATTCGTACCCGGGCAGGCTATGCTGAGGGAAATTTCAACCGTGTCAATATACAAAGCAGTAAAGCTGGATGAGGTTGTATCAACCACCTGGCGGATGCGATAGGATATTGTTCCCGGGCCTGCTCCGTTCACCGGGTTGTTGAATTGGTAGGTATGGTTGGTTAACAGGTTACCGGCCTGTGGGTTAACATCCCCGACTTTTGTAAAAACCGATTCTCCGGGCAGTTTTCTTTCGATCTCGTATTTCATGGCAGCAACATCTTTACTGGTCCAGTTGATCGTAGCATTGCAATTACTGATCGTTCCGGAGGAACTGGCAAAATCTGTTAAAAGGCTGCCAAAAGCTTTTTTCATATCGGGTATGCCATAACCCACCCGGTCATCTGGGTTGTTGAACTTGGAACCGGCACGACGGAGGGCATCCAGGATCTTCATATTATTGAATTCGGGAAAGCCCTGCCAGAGACAACTGGCCAAACCCGCCATATTGGGACAGGCGAAAGATGTTCCACTCGCCGCACCGATCGTATTATTGGTGGATTGCACCACGGCACTTACTCCCACGGAAGCCAGATCAGGTTTGATCTGCCCGTCTGAAGAGGGGCCAAACGAAGAATTAGAAGCTACTATGCCACTGGTATTCACAGAACCTACGGCTACTACACTATCTCCATCCGCCGGCACGCTGAGAAACTGGGTGGAGGCATCAATGATATTTCCGACAGCATTAAAAACAAGTATCCCTTTTTTAGCGGCCAGGTCGGCACCGATGGTGACCAGGGCGATATTCCCGTTACGGTCGGAATAAGGATGGTCATTACCCGGGATATCGAAAGATGTATAACCTACAGAAGATGAAATCAGGTCGGTGCCGAGGCTATCGGCTCTTTCGGCTCCGCAAACCCAGTTATGTTCTTCGATCAGGTGTTCACTGGCCACATCTTCCGTACGGAATAAATGAAAACTGGCTTTTGGAGCTTTGCCCACGAATTGCCCGGGTATATTGGCAGCGATCGTAGAAAAACATTGCATGCCATGGGCATTATCTTCAACCACACTGGCATGGCGTGCAACAAAATCCCAGGTGCTTAATACCTGTCCATTCAGATTGACACTATCGAATGCATCCAGCGTGGTGTAATTGAAGAAACCACCATCCTGCATCGTGATATGCATACCCTGCCCGCGCAAACCGATATTATGCAGGAACTCCCCGTTGTGCAGGTGAATTTCGTTATACGCATTGGTACCATAGTTATAATAGTCGGCTAATACTTGTGATGGCCGGCCTGCATCGGTAATGGGTTGGATGCTGGTCTCAAATTTATTTCGAAAACTAATTCCCGGTGTTTCCGCAGGTCTTGCTGCCAGGCCGGATACTGTTTGTACGAATGGCAGATTATTGATAGCAGTAATCGCATTGTCATCCGTAGTTTGAATGGAAACACTGTTCAGCCATTTTGAAACATTCAAAACCGTTACATTCGGGATATTCCGGATTTGATTCACATAATCAGGCGTTACCGGTAAATCAGTGCTGTCAATATTGATACCATAACGGGTTCTTCTTTCAATCGCCCTTGGAGAGAGGTAAGCAGAAGGGTTGGCAATGGTAAATGGCGTTCCGCCTTTATTTTTAAGTTTGACAAGATAGCGGCTGTATTGCGCTTCTGTGCAGACTACCAGGAGTAAATGGAGAACCGATAAGGCGAATAGTTTTTTCATCAGGCGCCGGCATTTTAACCGGGTCAAATTTAGCTAATTTATACTGCAGCAGACGATAGATGAGGGCTACCAATAATCTTTTTCATTAATTATGATCGATCATCCATTGTTTAACCCCAAAGCCTGTTTTATAGGGACCGCCGCTGCCGCCTGGATTGGGCTGGTATTCCCAGAGTTCATATTCGCGGTAAACTAATCCAATATTCTTTGCATATTTTTCCATGGCCCTGGTCTTTGCCGCATAAGCAGTTGGGTCAGTAATAGGAACATTATAGGCTTCATCGGCTGCTTCAATCGTCCAGACATCCGCATAATTATTTCCCTGGTAGGAAAAAGAAGATTCGAAGGGATCATAATAAAATTCCCAGTCGGCCATATTATCGTCATTGCTGAAACTGAATACCCCGTTGTAGGGATCGGGGCCCAGGTAGGTATTTCCTCTCCAGTTAAAACCTTCATTGAAAGGAATATGAAGTTTGATTACCCTTAAGTTATCCTCGATTACTTCCACCTGGTCGCCCAGCACCGTGATAAAATAGGTGCCATTGTTGACCCAGGGTTGGGTGCCCGAAGAATCACGCAGGTAACGATAGATCCGGTAGGAGGGGCGTCCTTCATTATCGGTGACCATCGCATCCACGATATGTTTTTGCTGATACTTATGTACTTCGGTATTGCGGCCAAAACTGGGAAACACGGTAGAATCGACCCGGTAAGTAATGTATTTCCCCGGTTGTAATTGGGGGATATAGTCGCTAATTGTCTCCGATTCGAATTGCTCTTTTTTCTCAGAGCAGGACAATAGCCATATAGTAGCCAATAAGAAAAAGCTCCATTGGGAAAGCGGCAGGAATCTCATAAGTGGGTTTCTTGTGTTCACGAATACTTGTTATTCAAATATTAGTTAGGTCGGATTGTGGCCATAAAACTAAAAACAAATAGCGGGGAAACATAGTTCCCCGCCGTAAAACGTAATTATTAATAGTTTATTGCCTGATTCTAAACGAGTTCGCCCCTTTGGATAATCCCCCCGCCTATCACATCGGCGCCTTCATAAAACACGGCACTCTGACCGGGGGCAATGCCTTTTGCATTCTCATAAAACCGGACTTTCACGGTTCCGTTA
>DASUMO010000573.1:0-12804 GCA_036277695.1 Chitinophagaceae bacterium | reverse complement strand
GATCGGTCGCCCGCCGTCCCGGAGCCATAATGCCCTGGTCACGGTTAAAATTCTGGAGTCCTACCATCGAATGTCCCCCATTCCAACCAGTGCAAATCTGTTTACTGAAAATAAGTACTTCTATAATCCCTGTTGATTCATAAAGTACAATCTGGTGTGTGTTTTCGATCAAGCCTACACAGGCAGGCCCAAACAATGGAACCCTGTAAAAACTGAATATCCACCTGCGGTGTGGTGCTGCACCCACGGTAGTATACTGCATGCGCTGCGTAGGTTGAACTATCACCGGGTTCAAATCATGATAGGGACCCATGATGATGGCCCTGTCATAAAAAATATTGGGTAAATCCTGGTAAACCCCGTTCAATTCTATATCATAATGGGCAAATAGATTCGCCCGGCTGGCATCAAAGCTTACCACGCCATTGGTACTGGCAACAAGATTATTATAAACTACACCATAAAAAGGAAAAGGAAAACCAATTGCAATCAGGGAAGAATACCGGTCATCGATCGTAACATTGGTAGGTGTACCCGGAATATCAGGATTGGAATATACAGGGAAACAGCGCACCCCATTGTTTCCGATGGGATTTACAGTATAGGATGTAGAAAGAGCGTGTATATCTGGAATCAGGGTTCTTAATGTAAAGCAGGGATTGCCGCAAGCCACTACGGTTGTATCCTTCGCGCAACTAAATGAGAAACTTTGTGCCAGGAAGGTACAAGGGGTAAGGAAAAAAAGAGCGGCGAGGATCAAGAGCCGCTGTCTGATCAGTCTCATAGTGTGTGTTAGTTGTTACGGTTATCCAAGCGTCCTGAACGGATGGACAAGGTAAGTAATTTACCCTGCATTTTCTACTAATACGGCCCCGGATTACTATGGGAAAACTACGGTAATCAATGTATTGGAAATAAAAAACCTCCCGGATCACGGGAGGCTCTTTTTTCAAAATGAATTATAATTCCTCTGCAGGTCTCGGGAATTCTACCCAAACATCATCCCCTGTCCTGTCAATAGGCAAGGTATTTAACCTGTTATATCGACGCAGGTCGATCCATCGATGACCTTCACCATACAATGCATACCTTCTTTGCTTTAACATCTCGTCAATCATTGCAGCCTGGGTCAGGGAACCAGCATAGGGGGCCAGCCCGGCGGCAGCTCTCACTTTATCCAGGGCGGTTTTAGCATCTGCAAGATTGCCGGCCCCGCCCAACTGTATTTTGGCTTCGGCATAAATCAACAGGAGTTCTTCATTGCGGATGATCGGGATCTTGTCCACATTGGTTTTATAAACGAAAAAGTCATAAGAACTGGTAAGACCGTCCGTAGTAAGTGAACTGGTTCTGGCCGAGACTTTATTCAACCTGCTGTCACCTGCTTCCGCATCTGCAACATAGGATGGGTGGGCAACTCTTGTTTCCCCGCTGGAATTAAGCGGGTAAAACATGGGATTTACCTGGTCGCCACCCGCGATTGAAAAAAGATAAAATACCCCGGCTTTCAGATCTCCATTGATATCAAAAAATGAATTGGAGAGAGCTGTCAATGCCCCGTTCCAATCGCTTTTGTAGGCAGAGACCCTTGCTGCCAGGGCACGGTTGAATTTGGCAAATCCCCCGGGACCGTTCAAAGTTGTAATAAAAGGAAATGACACCGATGCATTTGCCGTTAGGTCAGTATAAGCGCTATTCAGTAAACCTAAAATTGCATCAAGTGACTGGTCCTTGGTCAAGAAAGGTCCTAATGCATCCGGGTTTGCCACGTCCACTCTCACACCATTGCCATATTGCAGGTTCAATACCATGAGCAGTTCGTGTGCCTGTATTGTTTTGGCATAAGCAATACCCACTGTTTTTTCCGCTGCGGAAATGGCTGCCGTGGTATTGGTCAGACCATCAATCAGGATATTGCTGTTTTTAATAACCCTGTACCTGGCTGCAAAAGGATTGGTTGTATAAAAAGTGTTATCATCCAGGGTAGCCGAACCTTTTCCCAACAGGTCAGAGGTAAAGCGGGGATCTGAGCCGGAGAAACGATAGAATTCCCGTCCGATCACACCCACATCATCCCCATAGGTTCCCAGGTTATTGCGCATACCCGACTCGATACCGGTAACTACATTCTGGATCTCTCCTTTTGTTGGGTTTTGTGATATTGGGTTAAGCCCGGGATTGTTGGGGTCTTCGATTGGCTCAATTTTACAGGAGCCAAGCAGCAGGGTAAGTGCCAGGCCTGACGCTGCTGTAAGTCTTATTATGGATTGATTATAGTATCTCATAATTATTTTTTTTCTGATGAAAATTCGCGTTTGGGTTCATTAAAAAGTTACGATCACATCGAAGTTGAAACTCTTGGACGAGGGGAAAGGTGTTACCTCCACATTACTCGAAATCGCATTGGCGCCGAAATTGCTCACTTCAGGATCATAACTATTATACTTAAACCAGTTGAAAAGGTTGCGGCCGGAGAAACCAACTTTTACCTCGGCCACGTTATTGAACCAGGCTTTCGGCATGGCATAACTCAAACCAATTTCGCGAACGCGGAAATAACCGGCATCCTCTATCCAGGGCGCTGCCGTTACACCCAATGCATTCAAACGATAATTCCCATTTGTGACAGTACCTGCAGGATCCAGGGATTTTTCATCAAAGTCAGGTGAAGTACCGAAGATATCGGATAATAAAGTGGACAGGTTTATATTATCACCACCTTTTTTCCAATGCATGAGAACAGTAAACTGGAACCTTTTATAGCTCAGATTCTCCAGGAATGACATTTGGAAATCGGGTTCCGCATCGCCGAACACTCCCAGTCCGGATTCCGGGTCCACTTTATCCCCGGGTCCTGCAATACCTACAATCTGTGTAGGACTTTTTCCTTTTTGAATTCGATAGGTACCCAGCGTGGCGCCAAAAGCCCCGGTATTAAAGGCCGGTACTTCCAACTCGATTACCTCTGCTTTATTCTTCCAGAAATTTATTTGCGAATTCCATTTCAAATTCGCGGTACTAATCGGTGTAGCCTGCAAGGCCACTTCAAAACCCCTGTTTTTAATAGAAGCGACATTTTTCCACTCTGTACTAAAACCGGAGGAAGTGGGTACTTCAACATTCAGCAGAAGGTCATCCACTTTTTTGTTATAATAAGTAAATTCAAGACCAACGCGGTTGCGAAGTATTCCAAGATCCAGTCCCATTTCCAGTTCTCGCTGCGTTTCAGGATTCAGGTTTTCATTTCCTTTAATCAAACCTACCAGGGAGCCGGTAGTGCCATTAAAAATAGCAGGTACAAGCGGGGTATAGATGGCGCCAAAGGGTGCGAAATTACCCGAGCGGCCATAGGCGGCACGAACTTTTAACTGGCTGATCTTATCCCATCCCCAGGAAGGAAGGGAATGGATATTGAATGCGCCGGATACCTTAGGATAGTAATACAATTTATTGGCATCGCCATTCCGGGATGATTTGTCACCCCGGATCCCGGCTGTCAGGATTACGATATCATTGTAGTTAAATTCTTCCTGTGCAAAAAATCCACGGTCACGCTGAAGGGTCTTTGCTTGTTCTGCCTGTACGGCGCCGGCCTGGTTTACATTGGTCTGAGTACCGATCAGCTGCGTGGAAGTGTTCAGTACGTTATTGATATTAATATTTTCCTCCGTTACGCCAGCCTGAGTTCGGAAGCTCAGTTTATCATTCAGGGTGAAATCATGTACCAGGAAGGCATTGTAGTTACTGTTACGGGTAATGGTAGTTCCATAAATTGAAGCCCCATTGGTTCCGTTCCCGTCTTTTTGAAACTGCAATTCCTGCGGAAATATGGCAATCGTATTCAGGGTATAGTTATCAATGCCACCTCTTACAATAACTTTCAGATCATGTTTGTAATTCTTGAATACTTTCCAGGTGGCACTACCGCCTACCAGGGTGCGATTTACTTTTTCCTTATTAGTGATAAGGTCCCTTGTTTGCAGGAAATTGGAGGGTGCGAAGGGATTATTGGGATAATTGCCATTGGCATCCGGGAAAAGATTGGCCCAGGATGGAGTCGAAACAAATGATACGCCAAGAGTGGTACTGGTATTATCATTATTAAAAAATCCACGGCTGGCTTCCGACTCGATATAATTTGCATTGACCGCAAGATCAAGAAAACTGGTCATTTTTTGCGTAAGGTTGAGACGGAAGGAGGATTTCTGGTAACCGGTTCTTTTTACAATTCCTTCATCGTGCTTGCGGCTAAAGCCTGCATAGTAGGTCGTATTTTCATTACCCCCGCTTACACTAAGCCTTGTATTATTCATCAAACCGTTATTGCCATACAATTCTTCCTCGTAATCGTGAGTTACCCGGTTATTGGCCTGGTAAATGGCCAGCCCGTTGGCACCAAATGCAGCCTGTACTTTCGCATCATCCCATTCCCGCTGTCCCAGTTTACGTAATTGCATCTGGAAACCGATGGAGTGAGCCACTTCTATTTTAGGTTTACCTGATCTTCCTCTTTTTGTAGTGATCAGTACCACACCGCCGGCTGCCCTGGAACCATAAATGGCCGCTGCTGAAGCACCTTTTAAAATTTCTATCCGATCAATGTCCTGTGGATCCAGGTCGGCAATCCGGTTCGAAGGATTGTCCTGGTTGGAATTACTTCCCTGCCCGGCAGCTCTGGATATAGTGTTCAGGCCACCTGCAATGGAGGAGTTATCATAATAAACTCCATCCACAATAAATAAAGGCTGGGAATTGGCAACCAGCGAGGTGATACCCCTTAACTTGACGGAAATACCACCCCCGGGCGCACCCGAGTTTGCGGAAATATTGGCACCAGTAAATTTTCCATAAAGAGCCCCGTCCACTGTTGGCTGGACCGTAGTACCAACAAGTTCTTTTGCCGTAATGGAAGCTACTGCGTTAGCAAGATTGGTTCGTTTTACCGAAGTGGCCAAACCGGTAACCACCACTTCGCTCATACGAGTATTATCTACTGCAAGGGTTACTCCTATATTATCCCTGGCATCCACGATTTGTTGTACATAGCCTACAAAACTGATTACTAGTTTTGCATTGGTGTTTCTTACGCTGATGGAAAATCTTCCTTCTGCGTTGGTTTGCGTTGAATTGGTGGTTCCTCTCTCTGCTACTGTGGCCCCTTGCAAGGGGTTGTTGGTACCGGCTTCCACCACACGGCCTGTAATGACGGTTTGGGCAAGCAGCCAGACCGGGAACATCAGCGCAAACAAAAGCGCCAATGTCTTGGTTGTTTTTCTCATGTGAATTGTTTTTTAGTTTAGAGAATATGCAGTTTTTCTTGCAGGTGTCTTCCTGCTTACTAAAAGGCCGTAATGCCCAAGGAGGGATACGGCAAGCAATCGTAATTCAATTTTATGCAAAAAAACGATTTAACTATCATTTTTTTGTCACATATATAAATATAAACTTCAGGGTATTGACAGCAGCAATAGGGGATTTGCTGCATCAGGGTATATCTTCGGTATCATAGCGTTCTACCGATTCAATGCCCGGCAGATCCTTCAGGCTTTGGACCAGCTCGTCCAGTTCTTCCCGGTCATGTACATAGAGTTTTATATTTCCCTGGAATAAACCTTCCCGGGCTTCAATGGTGAGTGCGGCAATATTAATCTTTAGTTCACCGGAGATCAGGTTGGTTATTTTATTAACCACTCCCACATCATCCATGCCCACGATCTTAACCCCGGTAAGAAATGAAATTTCCTTGTTCTTGGCCCATTTTGTTTTGACGACCCGGTGGCCGTAATTAGCCAGCAATTTTGCAGCATTGGGACAATTGGTCCGGTGAATCGTTAGCCCTTTACCGGTAGTGATAAATCCAAATACGTCATCCCCTGGAATAGGTTTACAGCAGTTGGCGAGATTGTAAACGATGCGGTCGCTGCTTTCGCCGAAAATGATCAGCTCCGCTTCTTTTTTACTGGGTCCATGCGGGGGGTGGCTGGTTTCCGGCTTTTGTTCCTGGATTTTTACCGGCTTGGGAGCTTCAATCCGGTCACCTATTACCTTGAACTCCTTGATTTCTTTGAGGTCAATATTTTTTACCGCCACCTGGTAAAAAAGGTCGAGATGGGATTGCAGTTTATAGTACTGCACCAGTTCATCAATATTATGCTGGGTAAATGCGGCGCCCTGTCCTTCCAGCTTCCGCTGTACCGCGTATTTCCCTTCGTCAGCCACTTTTCTTTTTTCTTCTTTCAGTGCATCTTTAATCCGGCCTCTTGCTTTGGCGGTAACCACAAAGCTTAACCAGTCTTCCGAAGGTTTTTGTTTGTTACTGGTAATGATCTCTACCTGGTCGCCGCTACGAAGCTTATGGCTGATCGGAACCAATTTGTGATTGACCTTGGCCCCGATGGTTTTGATACCGATAGCACTATGAATAGCAAAAGCAAAATCCAGGGCGGTAGAGCCAACCGGCAACATTTTCACATCCCCCTTGGGAGTATATACATAAATTTCTTCGGCAAGGAAGCTGGTCTTGAAATCCTGCAGGAAGTCAATACTATCTGTCTCCTGGTTGGTAATCACTTCCCGGATCTGCTGGAACCATTTGTCAAAACGGCTTTCATCCGAAGTGCCTTCTTTATATTTCCAGTGAGCCGCCAGTCCTTTTTCAGCGATCTCGTTCATCCGCCTTGTACGGATCTGCACTTCCACCCATTTACCCTGTGGACCCATTACAGTAGTATGCAGGGCTTCATAGCCGTTGCTTTTAGGATTGCTTAACCAATCCCTGAGCCGTTCCGGTGAGGGTGTATATTCATCGGTGATCATGGAATACACTTTCCAGCAATCTTCTTTTTCACGTTCAGGCGGCGAGTCCAGGATCACCCGGATGGCAAACAAATCATAGACCTCTTCAAAATCGACTGCCTTTTTTTTCATTTTATTCCAGATAGAATGAATGCTTTTGGGTCTTCCGAAGATCTCGGCATTGAGCCTTGCCTTTTCTATCTTTTCCCTGATAGGTTTGATAAACTCATTGATATATTTTGAACGCTCTCTTTTTGTTTCGGCTAATTTCTTTGCAATTTCCTTGTATGTATCCGGCTCCATGTATTTCATGGCCAGGTCTTCCATTTCTGTTTTAATGGTGTAGAGGCCCATGCGGTGGGCCAGGGGAGCATATACATAAACCGTTTCGGAAGAAATCTTCAATTGCTTTTCCCTTTTCATGCTGTCAAGAGTCCGCATATTATGCAGTCGGTCGGCCAATTTGATCAGTATAACGCGGGGATCATCGGTTAACGTAAGCAGGATTTTTTTAAAATTCTCCGCCTGTTGGGAGGCGTTAACATCAATAACATTGGAGAGTTTGGTCAACCCGTCCACGATCCGCGCAATTTCATTGCCGAATTCTCTTTCCACATCTTCCAGGGTGATATCTGTATCTTCTACGGTATCATGCAGCAGGGAGCAGATCGATGAGCGAACGCCTAAGCCAATCTCTTCCACGCAGATCTTGGCTACGGCAAGGGGATGTAAGATATAAGGTTCACCACTTTTGCGGCGCATGGTTTTATGGGCATCGGCCGACATTTCAAAGGCGATCCTCACCAGGTCCTTATCGCCTGGTTTCAGCTTGATTTTCAGGGCTCGTAACAGGGAACGGTATTCCCGCAGGATCAATTTCTTTTCCTGCTCTTCATTGAGATTGTATTTAGGAAGTTGTGCAAGGGTTTCCATATGTGACAGTATACGAATTTACGCAAAAGCCGGCGCTTTACACCCTTGTTTTAGGTCAAATACCCTACATTTGCAGCCCGAAAAGAAGCTCGAAGACCGGATGTGGTGGAATTGGTAGACACGTCAGACTTAGGATCTGATGCCGCAAGGTGTGGGGGTTCGAGTCCCTCCATCCGGACTTAAGATTTTGTTCATGTTTAACAATTCAGGTTTTTACTGGCGTAAGCAGTAATCACCTTGGGAAAGAGTAGTATCCTGGTTCTAAAGATTAATTCCCTAATCGTCAAACACTCAGTTATGGCAACCGTTACTAAAGAAAATATTGGTCTCTTACATGATAAGCTGACCGTGAAGCTGGAAAAGACCGATTACCTGCCATCTTTTGAAAAAGCATTAAAAGAATATGGCAAGAAAGCCAATATTCCCGGTTTTCGCAAAGGCATGGTTCCGGCCGGGCTGATCAAAAAAATGTATGGCCCTTCCTTGTTTACCGACGAAGTGCTCCGCTCCGTTGACCGTGAACTGATCAGTTATTTGCAACAGGATAAACTGGATATTTTTGCACAACCCCTTCCCCTTGAAATGGATATCCGCCAGCTGGATGTAAACAACCCCGCTGACTATACTTTCCATTTTGAGATCGGTATGAAACCGGAGTTCAGCCTCCCCGATCTTGGCAAAGTTCCCATCACGCGCTATGTGGTAACGGTAACAGACGAAATGATCCATAATGAGATCGCCCGCCTGCAAAACCGTTATGGGAACATGAAAGACCAGGATACCGTGTCGACGGAAGAAAATGTGCTGAATCTGCTGTTTACGGAAGTGAATGAAAATGCGGAAGAATTAGAAAGCGGTCTCAAAAAAGAGAATTCTCTGCTGGTAAAATATTTTACCGAATCCTTACGTCCCGATCTCTTGGGAAAAACACTCAATGATTATATCGTAATTCAACTGGATAAAGCCTTTGAGGAAAAAGAACTGGATTTTATCATGGGGGACCTGGGACTGGATAAAAACGATCCTGCTTCCCGGCAAAAACATTTCCGGATCCAGATCACCAAGATCGGTTTGCTGGAGAAAAAAGAGTTGAATGAAGAATTCTTTAACCAGCTTTATCCCGGCCAGGAAGTAAAATCAGAAGCGGATTTCCGCAATAAGATCCGCGATGAAATTCAGGCATACTGGAATAACCAGGCAAAAAACCAGATCCACGACCAGGTATTTCACCAACTGGTAGACCATACGGAAATAAATTTTCCCGAAGGCTTTTTAAAGAAATGGGTCAAAACGCAGGGAGAAGATGAGGAAGGAAAGAAAACGGCGAAAACGGACGATGAGGTGGAGAAAGAATTTCCCCGTTTCCTGGGCCAGTTGAAATGGACACTGATCTCTGACAAAATCGTACAGGATAATGGCATACAGGTAAACCCGGATGAGATCCGGAATTTTGCGCGCCAACAGCTGTTTGGTTATATGGGCATGGGATCGCAAGCCGAAGAACAACCCTGGGTAAATGACTATGTTGAGAAAATGATGAAGGACAGGAAATATGTGGAAGATGCTTATTCCCGCATACAAACACAAAAGATTTTTGAATGGGCCGAAACAAAATTGAATCCCACCAATAAGGACATCAGTGCAGAGGAATTTACCAAAATGGTGGAGCAGCATCAGCATCATCACCATTGATCGGTTGAAAAATTCATTTGTTGAAAGGTTGACAGGGTTAAACATCCCTTTCAACCTTTTTTCATTGGGGCTGCTGATAAATAACAGGTCAACTTGTCACTGATTTTGCAGTTACGGCATTTGGACGGATATTTGATGAAAAGGAAGCTGGCTGAAAAGTTGAAAGGTTAAGATGGTGGCCCCCACCCTGTTATTCCCCGGACTTTTCAACTTCTCAACTTATAAACTTATTAACGAATCAACCTATGGCTTTTAACTCCGAATTCGAAAAGTACGCGGTCAAACACCGCGGCTTATCCAGCAATACGCTTAATAGTTATGCCTCTCACCTGGTAACAGCGCTTACACCGAATATCATTGAAGAAAGACCCATGAATGTAGCCGTAATGGATGTGTACAGCCGGCTGATGATGGACCGGATCATTTTTTTGGGATACCCCATCAACGAAGAAGTGGCCAATATCGTAACCGCGCAGTTGCTTTTCCTGGATTCAACGGACAGGACAAGGGATATAAACATGTACATCAACAGTCCGGGTGGCAGTGTTTATGCCGGTCTCGGTGTATATGATACCATGCAGTATGTAAGCCCGGATGTAGCCACTATCTGTATTGGTATGGCCGCTTCTATGGCTTGTGTATTACTGGGTGCAGGCACCAAAGGAAAAAGAGCCGCCCTGAAACATGCCCGTATCATGATGCACCAGCCCAGTGGCGCAATAGGAGGACAAGCCAGTGATATCGAGATCACGGTAAATGAAATCAGGAAACTTAAGTCAGAACTCTACGAGATTGTCAATTATCATTCCGGCAAGGCCGTAAAACAGATCGAGAAAGATTTTGACCGCGATCACTGGATGACCGCTAAAGAAGCAAAGGAATACGGGCTGGTTGATGAAGTATTGCTGACCAATCCAAGAAAAGAAAAAAAGGAAAATTAAACCAGGCAACCAGGAATAAAAAAAACACAAAATAAAAGGACATGAACAGAAAATCATTTTTATACAATGACTGGAGAGCGGATGATGAAGAGGATGAGGAAAAAGAACGGGAAGACAAGCGGGATGACCTGATCATGCTGAATAAAAAGCTGGAAAAACTGTTCTTTGAAAAAAGAGCGGTCTATTTGTGGGGAGTGGTAGATGATAAGTCGGCCAGGGAAGCCACAACAAAATTATTATTGCTGGATGCGGATAAACCGGGTGAGGAAATCAAATTTTATATCAATAGCCCCGGCGGTGTTGTAACCAGTGGCATGGTAATCTATGATACCATGCGGATGATGAAGAGTCCTGTACAGACCATTTGCATGGGGCTGGCCGCTTCCATGGGGAGCATATTACTCAGTGGCGGTGTAAAAGGAAAAAGGATGATCTATCCCCATGGCGAAGTCATGATCCATCAACCTTCCCTGGGAGGATATATCCGCGGGGTGAGCACGGACCTGGAAATACAGGCCAGGCAAACCAAAAGGGTAAAAGAAATCGGGGCCAAGATCCTGGCGGAAAACTGTGGAAAAACAGTCGCCCAGGTTATGAAGGATTTTGACCGGGATTACTGGATGGATGCCAAAGAAGCCATTGAATACGGCATCGTAGACACGGTGGTGGAAAAGCTCTAACTAGCTGAATGTAAGCATATAACATTGGGATGGTGTTTTTTAACCAACCCGTTTGAAAATTAAAACCGCTGCTCTCGGGGCGGTTTTTTAATTTTGATGATTACGAATTGCTTAGTAATTCGTTATACCTTAGGAAAAATGGCTAAAAATCCTTTACACTGTTCATTTTGCGGGCGGAGCCGCGATGAGGTCAAGATCCTGATCGCCGGCCAGGAAGGGCATATTTGCGAAAACTGCGTGGAGCATGCCCGCGAAATCATTGACCAGGAATTAATGGTGCGTGATGAAAAGACACCGAGCGCTTTTAAGCTTACGGTGAAAAAGCCTATGGAGATCAAAAAATTCCTGGATGAATATGTGATCGGACAGGATGAGGCCAAGAAAGTACTGGCCGTAGCCGTATATAATCATTACAAACGCCTGCAGCAAAAATCAGGGGATTCCAGCGTCAATGATGTTGAGATTGAAAAAAGCAATATCATCATGGTGGGGGAAACCGGGACAGGTAAAACCCTGCTGGCAAAAAGCATTGCCCGGATGCTGAATGTTCCCTTTACGATCGTGGATGCCACTGTGTTTACTGAAGCGGGTTATGTAGGTGAAGATGTGGAGAGCATCCTGACTCGCTTATTACAGGTATGCAATTATGATGTAGCTGGTGCTGAACGCGGAATAGTATATATTGATGAGATAGACAAAATTGCCCGCAAGGGTGACAATCCTTCCATTACCCGTGATGTAAGCGGCGAAGGTGTTCAGCAGGGAATGCTCAAACTACTGGAAGGCACGGATGTGCTGGTACCGCCGCAGGGAGGCCGCAAACATCCGGAACAAAAACTGATCAAGATCAACACGCAGAATATTCTTTTCATTTGTGGGGGCGCCTTCGACGGCATTGACCGGGTGATTGCACGCAGGGTGCAAACCAATACAATCGGTTTCAACGTGGATAAGGAAGAACAGGAAAGCATGAAGAAAAACCTCCTTCGTTATGTCAATGCAACTGACCTCAAATCTTTTGGACTGATCCCAGAATTATTGGGAAGATTACCGGTTGTAACTCACCTGGACCCGCTGGATGCTTCGACACTGCGGGCTATCCTCACCGAACCGAAAAATGCACTGGTTAAACAATACAAAAAATTGTTTGAACTGGAAGGCATTCAGCTTTCAATCCAGGATGAAGTGCTGGACTTTATGGTGGAAAAAGCTGTGGAATATAAATTGGGCGCCCGGGGACTCCGAAGCATCTGCGAAGGAATCCTTACCGATGCCATGTTTGAACTGCCCTCTTCCAAAGAAACCCATTTCAACCTGACGATGGAATATGCCAGGCGGAAATTTGACAAGAGTAAGCTGAGCCTCCTGAAAGTGGCATAAGGTCAAAAATTAGCACCCTGATTAAGTAAGTATAATTCGAAAGCCAGGCAATCCCTGGCTTTATTATTGTTTCTAAAAACGTTTGACGTTTTTTCCAATTATTTATTATTCTTACTAACCGATCCTGGATATTTGCTGACGGTAAAAATTTTTTATAAAATCAACATTGAATTATGCAGGAATTAATTGATAAACTGAAAGCCGAAGCCGGCCTGACAGATGAGCAGGCAAAAAAAGCCATTGAAACAATCAAGGGCTTTGTAGTGGAAAAATTTCCCATGCTGGAGGGTGCAGTAGGAAGTTTGTTTGGAAGCTGAGTTAGCGGTGTGCTCCGCATTTACGACCCCGGGGGTTATTAGCTGCCTCGTAGGGTGAAAAGCTGC
>DASUMO010000572.1:0-4658 GCA_036277695.1 Chitinophagaceae bacterium | reverse complement strand
TGGTCACGATTTTTCAGGTCACAGGCCTGCAGAGTGAGTAATTCAGCGGCAGTTATTTCTGTTGCCATATCTGCCAGTTTGAAAGAAATACCCTGGAAATTGGAAATTGGCTGGTCGAACTGGTAGCGCTCCTGTGAATATTGCAGGGCGGCTTCGTAAGCTCCTTTGGCAATCCCTAAGGAAAGCGAAGCGATGGAGATCCTTCCGCCATCCAGCACTTTCATCGCCTGTTTGAACCCGTCACCCACTTCACCCAATCGATTGGCATCGGGTACCCTGCACTGATCAAAAACCATTTCCGCGGTTTCGCTGGCGCGCATACCCAGTTTATTCTCTTTTTTACCCGCACTGAATCCTGCTGTTCCCTTCTCTACTACAAACGAAGTAGAATTATTTTTTGTCCGGGGCTCCCCGGTCCGGCAAATAACGACTGCCACATCCCCGCTCTTTCCATGTGTAATCCAGTTCTTGGTACCATTGATAATCCAATGATCCCCGTCTTTAACTGCCGTACATTTCATATTGCCCGCATCACTGCCTGTATTCGCTTCCGTTAAACCCCAGGCGCCCAGCCATTCGGCCGTAGCCAGTTTGGGTAAATATTTTTTCTTCTGCTCCTCGTTTCCAAAACTCATGATATGACCGCTGCAAAGTGAATTATGTGCCGCCAGGCTCAGCCCGATGGAACCGCATACTTTGGCTATTTCTTCAATCACGGTTTTGTATTCGAAATAAGAAAGCCCCGCACCTCCATATTCCTCCGGCACCAGTACACCCATCAAACCCAGCTTGCCCATTTCCTTGAATATATGAAGAGGAAATTCCTGGCTCTCATCCCACTCCATGACATGGGGTTTGATATGTTGTTGGGCAAAGTCCCGGGCAGTATGTCCAACCTGTTGCGTTAACTCAGCTATCTGGAAATTCATAATTCAATCGTTGGTTAATTGTAAAAGATGTGCCATCCTGGATTCAGAATGGCACATATTGGTTGCCTTTTGATCATGGCAATAGCAATCATTAAAGGCGATGCAAGATAAGATAATTTTTTGCAAGCTAACACATGTTAGTTGAAAATTGCACTTTAAACTTTTAAAGTCAGCCCATCATAGGCCAGGTGGCAGCCGTCCGGCAATTCAGATTCAATTTCCTGGTGTTTTCCCAACTGGTGGGAAATATGGGTAAAATAGCCGGTGGGAATATTGAGTTCCTTAACCATATCTACCGCTTCTCCCAGGTTAAAATGGGAAATATGTCTTTGCTTGCGAAGGGCATTCAGCACCAGGATCTCGCTCCCCCTGATTTTTTCTTTCTCTGCCTCGTCAATACGGTTGGCATCGGTGATATAGGTGAATTTGCCAAAACGAAATCCCATCACCGGCATTTTTAAATGCCATACCAGGATAGGAATAATGGGTATATCACCTACCAAAAATGGTTCAAGGGTGATCGTATGTAATTCCAGTTCGGGTATGCCGGGGTATTTAGTGTCGGAAAAAGCATAATAGAAATCCCTGCGCAGCGCTTCTTCTGTTAATGAATCGGCATATACATCCATGGGTTTGCGCGTAAAGAAATTAAAAGCCCTGATATCATCCAGTCCGGCCAGGTGATCCTTGTGCGGATGGGTGAATACAACAGCATCCAGGTGTTTTACTTTTTCCCGGAGCATCTGGTAACGGAAATCGGGACCCGTATCCACCACCAGGGTAGTTGTTTGGGAACGGATCATTATGCTGGATCGAAGGCGTTTGTCTTTTTTATCTGTAGAGGAACAAACCTCGCAATCGCATCCGATCATAGGCACACCACTGCTGGTACCGCTGCCAAGAAAAGTTATAGTTATAGGTGGAGTCGACACAGGGTAAAGTTAACGGCTTGAAGGGTTCACCGGTTAAAGCAACCCGGTTTTTATAAGCTCAATTGTAAGCAGCCCGCTTATTCATCCTGCTGCTCTGTTTCCAGCCTGGAAAGAATTTGATGGTGCAATTTTCTCGACTCTTCTGTCAGCTGATCGGGGTTGATGTCCAGTTGGGGGATCAGGTCCAGGAGGGTATTGATCCTTCCTTCCGTTTGCAGGAATTTATTTAAAACCACTACTTTTTTGGATTCAAGGATGCAGTAGCCGCTCTGGAAAGTACCCCGCTCGTAGCGCAATACATAACCTGCCTGTTCGGGTATTGTTTCCAGTTTTTCCAGCATTGATTGCGTATACTTCATAGGGACAAATTTAACCAGAAGTCCTCTTGCAGCAGCCGAATTTTTCCCCGATCTTATACACAGAAAATCATTTTAGATATATTTGAGAAATCTACCTCCCATGAAAAAAATCTTTTACATTTTACTTTTATTCCTTGCTCCCGTTTTTTCCGGTCTTACCCAGACAACATTCCCCGAATTTGGCAAAATTGATATCGCCGAGCTCCGCCTGAATAGCTGTTCCTTTGAAGCCGATGCCCAGGCCATGAAATTATTTGACCTGCAGGAAACCGAATATGAGCCCAATGCTTTTGGCGACCGGATCAAAACCACAAAAAGAGTAAGGATCAAAATTTTCAGTGAAAAGGGCTATCCATTTGCGACGATCAAAATACCCTATTACAGCAAAAGGAAAAACACAAAAGTAACCCAGCTATCCGGTGCAGTCTACAACCTGGATCAAAACGGGAATATCCAGACGCAAAAACTGGAGGAAGCGGATTTCTTTACGGGAAAGATCATGGATCGCGTAGGAATGATCAATTTTACATTCCCGGGGTTGAAACCCGGTAGCGTAATCGAATACAGCTATACCCTGGTGGAAAAGCAAAGATTGACAATTGATAATTGGCTGATCCAGTCTGAGCTGCCCTCTGCATTTACAAGCCTACAGATAATCGTCCCTGCGTTTTCCTCCATAAAGGCCGTCATTTTCGGAACTGACTCCGTTTCCCAAAAAACCGAAAAATTCCGGCAGGGCATTGATAAAAACAGGCTGATCTATTATAAGGAAAACATCGTCTCTTTTAAAGCGGAACCCTTTATGAGTTCTCCTAAAGACTACCTCTTAAGAATGGGCTTCCAGTTTTATCCCAACGGGAATGGCATTGCCGAGGGGTTTTCCACTGCTTCAATTTGGAAGATGGCCGGGAATATGCTCTTACGATCTCCCGGGTTCAACGAGCAGTTAACAAAAGTGATTCCCGGCACCGAAAAATTGGTGGATACAGCTATCGCCATGCAGTATATACCAGACCGCATCCGTTATGTATTCAGGGCTGTGCAGAAGAGGTTTTCGGAAAAAACAGGCCAGGCGATTGATGCCGAAGACATGAATGATGCATGGAAATCCAGGTCCGGAACTTCGGCAGAGATCAATATGATATTACTGAACCTGCTTCGGCGTGCCGATATCAAATGTCACCCGGTCCTGGTCAGTACCCGGAATAACGGTAAGGTAAATACTGAATTTCCCAATTTCGGCCAGTTCAACGGGCTCAATGTATTGATCACAGACAAAGGAATAAATTACCTGCTGGATGCCAGTATTAAATACCAGGCCTACGATGCTCCACCCTTTAATATACTGAACCGGCAGGCCTTTCTCCTGGCTGATAATATCCAATGGATCATGGTGAGTGATGAGCGGCCACTGCTGAAACAGGATACCGATGTTTTTGGAATTGTAAATGAAAAAGGCATCCTGGAGGGAAGCGCTTCCATCCGCTATTATGACTATGCAAAATCGCTGGCGCTGGATTCTACTCTTGATGAGGATAATGAAACCCGCTTCTATGATAAGAGTACTCCCGGTTTAAAAATATTGACGGATAAAATGGAAAATGCAGATTCCGATGAGCCGCTGGTGCACAGACTTGAATTCGACTACGAACCACAGGTATCCGGAGATTTTATCTTTATTAATCCCCAGCTCCTTTCCGCCCGAAAGAAAAATCCTTTTCTACGGGATAAAAGAAAAACTGATATTGATTTTGGGAGCAACCAGGAATACCGGCTTAATTTCCAACTGGAAATCCCTGCCAGTCTCCAGGTTGAACACCTCCCTCAAAACCTGGTACTGCGTTCATCCGATTCGAGCCTTATATTTACCAGTTTTGTGTCGGCGAATGGGGCCAACATTTCTTATTCCCAGGTGCTGGAAATAAAAAAATCCATATTCAGGTATGATGAATATGGATCATTGTTCGAATTTTACAAACGCATTTATACACTGATGTCGGAAGAAATCGTACTCAAAAAGAAAAAATAAAGCAACCCCTTTCCTTTTTCCTATTTACTCTGCATCTTGATCACCGGAACGATCATTTCTTCCAGGCTTACGCCACCGTGCTGAAAAGTATTCCGGTAATAGTTAACATAGTAATTGTAATTGTTGGGATAACAGAGAAATCCATCTTCCTTGGCGAAAATAAAAGAGGAGTTTACAGTGGGAACGGGCAGTCCCGCTTCGCGCGGATCACGAAAGGCCAGTACTTCCTTGGGCTCATAATTGAGGTTACGACCATGTTTATAGCGCAGGTTGGTGGTGGTTTGTTTATCACCTACCACTTTATAGGGTGTTTTAACCCGCACACTGCCATGATCCGTTGCCAATACGATCCGTATATTTTTCTCGGCTATTTTTTTCAGCGCCTGGTGCAGGGGTGAGTGCTCAAACC
>DASUMO010000571.1:0-6018 GCA_036277695.1 Chitinophagaceae bacterium | reverse complement strand
ATAAGCCAATACCGGATCCGCCAGGTAGACCTGGACGGAAAATCCAAATTCAGTCTGATCCGGGCAGTCCGTGGCGAAGGTCAAAGCGTGAAAACAATCGTTTATCCGAATCCCAGTAGGGATGGGAAAATTACGGTTGTTTTCGAGGAAAAAATGGTTAGCCGGGATATTTCGCTTTCCGATATCAGCGGCCGGGTCATCCGGCAATGGAAGGGAGTTACCAATAACATTATACAGATCGATAACCTGCATCCGGGAGTATTTACCTTAAGAATCCTGGTACCCGCAACAGGCGAACAGGGAGTAGAGAAGGTAGTGATAAATAATCGTTAAGCTCATCCTGATGGCCAAATAAAGAGAGGGGCCGGTGCATTGCCGGCCACTTTTTTTGAAAAAAACTTGCAAGTCTAACAATCCTGTATTATTTTCGCCTACTAGTTACTGTTGTAACATTTCCTCCGACTATCCGAGCAAAGCCCTATTAAAATCCCCTCTTTATTAACCGATTTTTGAATTTAGCCTGACTAAATTCCTATTGTCCAATCTCTGGTAAAGCCGGAAACAAACCCCGTATCTCAGGAAACTAAGAATTCCTTCCTATCCGAATGCCGAAAGGTCCTGCCTTGAATCGCCACATTAACCGTGGATGAATTGGTTCATCATATACCATTGCGTAGAGCAATGTTCCGAATTATGTAAACTTTTAATTAAAACCTTGAAGCATGAAAAAGATTTTACTCACGTGCGCTCTAACTGGCGCTGTACTGCTAGGGAAATCCCAGATAGTAGTACTCAATGAAATCTACACGGACCCGGGAAGCGGGAACAGTGAATTTTTCGAATTGTATAACAGCAGCGGTTTCTCCATCAATACCGATTGTTATACAGTGGTTACTTATTACACAGAGGGCAGCAAAAGCGGATTCTATGTTATGGATTTGCCCATTGGAACCGTTTTACCGACACAGTACTATGTCGGTGCTGCGGCTGATCCATTTAATGTACAGGGTCAAACCGGAAAGGATGCCAATTTCAGCTGGAATGCCATGCCGGCCAGCGGCAGCCTGACCAAATGGGAGTTCAACGGTACGGGTCTGGGTTATACCGATGTAACAGGAACCATTCCTGCCGGTTTCAATGATTTCTTCCAGAAGCAAACCGGGAACGGTGCCGCTTACCATGTTCTGGTGTATGCAAACGGTATCCTTGTTAATGCGTTTTTTGGAGGTACCGGTACTACTACGATCCCGGCTGCCATACGTGCCATGGATCCTTTACCCATTACCATGATTGGCGCCTGCGCTGATTTCACCGCCCATTTCGATGCGGGTAATTTACCGGATAACAGGGGTGAATATGTAACGCCTACGCCGGGTAATGACAATGGTTATATCCGTAAACGGGATGGCCAGTGCGGTGCCTGGGAAAAGGGTGCCCCGGGTGTAAACCATACACCGGGTGCTACCAATGGAGCAGCCAGCTCAACCGGTACGTTGACGGTTTCTGCTGTTATGAGTTGCGGAACTGCCCAGTCCGGCACACTGACCCTGGATTATGCTGTTCAGTCAGGCGGTCCTGCTGAGGCTTATCCTGTTACCATCGTGATTTACGAGGACCTTGGCAGGGAAGATCCGGGTAATACGCCCAATGTAAACGAAGCCCTATTACCGAATGGTGTTTTTGATGCTTCGGATACAGTTGTATCAATTGTAACGAATATCCCAAGCACGGGTTCGGGTCCCTTACAATATGTAGTGAATCCCAAGATTTCACCCGATGCTTATACTTTCCCCTTCCCCAATAACCAGCGGGATAGCCGGGCATTCATCGTAGTGTTCCAGACGCCCCAGGGATGTTATGACCAGGTAAGGTTTGTTGCCCAGTGCGCTATCCTGCCTGTACATTTCAAATCCTTTACAGCCACCAGGAACAGTTCCAACGTGGCCCTGAAATGGGAAACGACTACCGAGCAGAACTCAGATGGTTTCGCCATAGAGCGCAATATCGGCGGCACATGGCAGGAGATTGCGTGGGTGCCCTCACAGGCGGTTAACGGCAACAGCGATAACCTGCTGACCTATTCCTACAATGACCTGAACAATACCAAGGCAATGACTCAATACCGTATTCGCCAGGTGGATTTCGATGGTAAGGCAAAAGCCAGTGATATCCGTGCCGTACGCGGTTTGGGCCAGAGTACCAGGACGATTGTTTATCCCAACCCGACTTCGGATGGCAAAGTGTATATAGTGTTCGAAGATGGTAATACGATCAGGGATATTTCACTGATCGATATGTCAGGCAGGGTTGCCAAACAATGGAAAGGTGTAACCAACAATAATATTCAGATTGATAACCTGACGCCGGGCATGTACAGCCTGCGGATCATTGACCGCGAAACCGGCGAGCAGAGCGTGGAAAAGATCATTGTAAACAAGCGTTAAAGCTCAAGGTTTTAACTTGAACCAAGCGGGGCCGGCTTCTGCCGGCCCTTTTTATTATAGAGGTTGAACTTCACATCCCCGCTTTTAATATATTTATAAGAGAAAAATAGAGCTTTGAGACTATCCACCTTCCGTCTTCTTCAACCCTTTATTATCCTGCATATCATCATCGGGTGTGGTATTATCGGCTATATGGTTATTGAAAATGCATCCCTGATCGATGCGCTTTTTATGACCACCATTTCTATTACCACGGTAGGGTATGACCAGACCGTTCCCCTGAGTGAAACAGGAAAGATTTTTACCATTATCCTGCTGATCACCAGCTGGGGTACTTTTGCTTTCGCCATTTCGCGGATCACCCAATTTGTCGTGAACGGGGAGATCAATAAATATTTTAAAAACCGCCGGCTTATGAAAGAGATTGACAAACTGGATAACCATGTGATCATTTGCGGTTATGGCCGCAATGGACACGAATCGGCACGTATCCTTAAATCCCACGGGATACCTTTTATTATCATTGAGAAAAACCCGGCATTGATTGTTAAGGCTGACCAGGAGGAAGATCATTTATTACACCTGGAAGGGGATAGCACCAATGATGCGGTATTGCTGTTTGCCGGGGTGAAAAAAGCCCGGGCGTTGATTACAACCCTGCCGGTGGATGCCGACAATCTCTTTATTGTTTTATCGGCCCGTGAACTCAACCCCACCATACAGATTGTAAGTCGTGCTTCCGATAGTAACTCGATTGCCAAACTCAAAAAAGCTGGTGCAAATAATGTCATTATGCCCGACCGAATCGGAGGCACCCATATGGCCACCCTTATTTCCAAACCGGATGTGGTGGAGTTTATCGATTTTCTCTCGGGGGAAGAAGGCCAGTCCGTCAATATCGAATCGGTTTCATATGAACAACTGCCCGCGGAACTGCGCGGCAAACCCCTGGACCAGGTTATGAACTGGAACAAATCGGGCGTGAACTGCATCGGGATAAAAAGTGCGGAAGGAAAATTCCAGATCAACCCACCCGAAGATTTAATGCTTTACCCGGGAATGAAGATTATCGTGCTGGGAACAAGAAACCAGATCCTAAGGATGAAAGCGAATTTGGGGTGAATGGTGGATCGTGAGTCGTGAGTCGTGAGTTGTGAATAAGAGATGCCAGTTGCTGGCATTTTGCCATTTACATTTTTTCCTTTTGCCTTTTGTATTTGGATTGATGGAATACTGCAAAATGCTCTCGCAATAACTCAGCTCACAGCTCGTAGCTCAAACTACTGCGGTTTCGCTTCCTGTGCCTTCCTCACTTCCAGCAACTCCACTTCAAAAATTAACATAGAACCTCCGGGGATAGGTCCATAATCAAAAGCGCCATAACCCAGTGTATAAGGAATAAAGAACCTGTACTTAGAGCCTGTATTCATCAGTTGAAGACCTTCGGTCCAGCCGGGGATTACGCCCCGCAGGGCAAAAGTAATCGGCTGGCCACGGCTGTAAGAATCATCAAATGGAAATCCGTTCAGTAAAGTGCCTTTGTAATGACAGGTAACACTATCCGTCGCAGTTGGTTTAGGACCGCTGCCTTCCGCAATTACTTCGTATTGCAAACCGCTGGCCGTGGTCTTGATTCCTGGTTTCAATTTATTTTTTTTCAGGAATGCCTCTCCCGAATCAATGGCACCTTTTGATTTTTGCTGCTGTATACGGTTCATGTAAGTATTCATCACAGAATTGCAGGTCGCATCGTCGAGCAGGGTTTTTTTACTGCCAAACACATCCGTAATTCCCTTTGATACCAGGGTAGTATTGAGTTTGGTAATTCCCTGTTGCTTATAAAAATTGGCTACACTCACTCCCACGGCATAGCTGGCAGAATCGTTGATGTTTTTCAAAACAGCAAGGGCAGGCTTTATTGCAGCAGGCTTTGTGGCTGGCTTTCCTGTCTGCGCTTCCAAACCGCTCTTTACCGCCAGTACCAGCACCATCACCACCATTAATTTTTTCATATTGATTTTTATTGAGGCACAAAAATAGCTCCTGAGCCTTAATTTCGGGTACCCTTTAACATTTAATTTCAATCTTTTCTCAATTCATACCATGAAAAAATTCAACCGGGAACTGCAGGTACGCTGGTCCGATCTTGACGCAAATTTTCACCTTCGTCACTCGGTTTATTACGACTGGGGTGCCTTTTGCCGGATTGAATATCTCAACGAACTGGGTTTTACTTCTACAGTCATGCAACAACATCATTTGGGACCCATTATTTTCCGGGAAGAATGTATATTCAAGAGAGAGATCCGGCTCGAGGATAAAGTGAACATCGACATGAAACTGGTAAAGGCAAAAAGGGATTTTTCGCGATGGACGGTCCGGCATGAAATAGTTAAAAATAATGATGTTCTTTCAGCCATATTGACTGTAGACATTGCCTGGATCGATACTCAAAAAAGAAAACTTACCGGTTTGCCGGCTGATATAATACAAACTTTGAGCGGAATGCCAGTCTCGGAAGATTTTCAATGGCTGGATTGATGGGCTGATAGTTCATAGTTCATGGTTCATAGTAAAGAGTACGGGGCGTTAATTCATCATTTCTTTTTTTCTCGGAGTTGCTGCCATGCGTAGAGTAGTTACACGATGAACACAAAGTGAACACCAGGGACTCGATGTGTTCTATGTTCATATGGAAATCTTTGTGAAGTCTGTGTACACTTCGTGCCCATTCTGGTCCAGTTACTATAGGTCGGCGAATTGAATTGGGGAAATCGGTAGTAGAAATCAAGATTCACTACCCAAATTGCCTAACATCCTCACTTTTCCGGGGAAACGGGCTGCATAGCCATTGATCAGGTTGCGGATAAAACTATTTTCTTTATAGGGTGTGATATAGTCCTTGATCATTTCCGGTTCCGTTAACTGAATATCGGCTGGCAGATAACCCATGCCATAGAATTTTCCCTTCCATACCAGCACGCAGGATTGATCGTCGCCATTCATTCCTTTTTCTACAATGGCAAATGAGGGCTGTGCCTGTAGCGAGGATATGGCTGCCATCACACGTTGGTTATATTCGGTTGCAGCTTCTTTGCGTTCACAGCCCCCGCGGCAATATCCCTCGGAAATTCCCTCGCAACGGCCTTCATCCCGCTGCAAAAAGCAAAGTTTGGGACATAGCCCGAATTCCCGGATCAGTCTGCGTAGGATCGCATGCCCGTCAACGATATAATGAAAACTATAAACAGGGTTCAGCCGGTTCCGGTTCTTTTCAATTGCCAGCCGCAAAAATCCCTGCTGGTCTTCGTAACTGAAGATACCATAAACATCTTCCCAGCGCTTTTGTGAGTAGTTGAATACGGGCCATAATTTTTTGATCTCGGTGGATTCCAGGATATGGGCCATTAATTCAGTAGCACAGGGCTGGAAGCTGATAGCATGTGTATGACGAAGAAAATTTTGCTTTTGACGGCTTTCTGAATTATTACTGAAATGACTGTTTACCCGGTAACGGATATTATTGGCTTTCCCTACATAGATGATCTTGCCCTTTTCATTATGGAAATAATAG
>DASUMO010000570.1:0-9416 GCA_036277695.1 Chitinophagaceae bacterium | reverse complement strand
GACATATACTTTCCCGCCGCGACCGCCAAAACTATATTTGCCACCTCCTTCTGCACCAGGAAAAGCGGGAATATCAGCCTGTGGCAAATCATCGGGTTTACCGGCCCAGGGGATATAAGGTTTACCCTGTAAAGCTTCCGCTTTAATAACGGGCAGGGCTTTTTCCCAGGCCTGGTCTGAACGGATACGTGCCGCATGCATCAAAGAATCAGCAGTCCTTTGTACTTCCGGCGGTATCGAGGGATACTGCGCGTATGATATGAACAGAAGACCTGAAAAAAAGATGGAGGCTGCGATTTTTTTAAAGGAGAAAGCCATTCGCTAGGTTTTTAGAAAAAGTTAGACGTTAGAAAGCTGTTTAACTGTTGCATGGTAGAAAATCAGTTTGCTAAAAACGAGAAAGAGAAGAAAATTCTCCTCTTTCTCTCTGTTCTGCTTGCTGCTTGCTTATTGTAACGGATCAAAACTGCCATTGGGCCAACCATTCGTTTGCTGCAGGGCTGGATTATTATCCAGTGTGGCCTGGGGAAGAGCAAAGAAATAGTATTCAGGTTTCCAATTGATATTATAGGTATCCATCACCTTATTGGCCAATGTCATATTATTTACGTAAATAGTATCAAAGTTCATGGTTTCACGAACCGTAAGGAAGGTTGCGTGGTTCGGTACGGTTGCGGAAGACTTGAAAGTATAGGTCGTTCCATTTCTTCTTTTACCGTTTAATACCGATTCGAATAATTTCCAACGGCGCATGTCCCAATATCTTTTTCCTTCAAAAGCCAGTTCAATTTGACGCTCCAGCAGGATGGCCTTGAATAGCTGATCCTGGTCCATCCCGGCTTGCAGGCCATATAAACCATCCGCACCTGCGGCTATGCCTGCCCGTTGGCGAATCGCTTTCAATTCATCATAGGCTTCGCTAAGGCGGTTAGTACCGCAAGCGGCTTCGGCCAGGTTGAGCAATACTTCTGCATAGCGGATCTCCATCCAATCTGTACCACAAAACTGCACATTGCTGGCAGCCAGGCTGGGATCAATTGCTTTACGGCAGAAGAATCCTGTATTGGTTGGAGCTGTTTGCGTAGTGTTCGGCGCAAAGGGCGCATAGGTACTACCGCTTGAAAAATAACTCCAGAAACGGTTATAGTTTATTGAATTCAGTGTCCATGTGGTGCCGTTATAGGCAATGGTGCGGTAGAAACGGGGATCGCGATCCTTGTAAAAGGTTTGCGCATTATAGCTGGCATGACCTGTAATGGGTTTGCCATCTTTCATCGGGAATGCATCCACCAGCATCCGGCCCGGTTGATTAGAACCACCGGAACCACCGGCTACCGCAGGTCGGGTTGAATTATCATAACCATTATTCTTTTTCAACTGATCGTTAGAAGAATTATTGAAACCAGTAATGAAAACAGCCTCGGGATTATTACGTTCCGTGAACCACATGGTTTCAAAATTGGCATGTAAACCGAAACCATTTGCCTGCAAAGTAGTTTTGGCCAATTTAGATGCCTGGTAAGCCTGTTCCCAGCGATCGACTTGTTGCGTGGGATTAAATTGCGGACTGGCCCAATACACCAGCACTCTCCCTTTTAATGCAGCAGCTGCGCCACTGGTAATGCGGCCCCAGGCCACACCATTATTAGCGGGATCAGGCCATTTACCGGGAAGCAATGCAAATGCTGAGTCAAGATCCTTTGCAATTTGGGCAATACATTCGGAGGTTTTATTACGCGGAAGAAATGCCAGTTCTTTATTATCCGGGCCTACAGCTTCAAGGGGCGATAACACCAGGGGTACACCACCATACAATTTTACCAGTTCCCAATAACGCCATGCGCGGAAGAAATAGGCCTGGCCCTTCAGACTGTTTTTAAAAGACCTGCTAAGAAATCCTTTTTCAATTTCAACCAGGAAATTATTAATGACCCGAATCCTGAGCCAGGGACTGGTGCTGGCTGTCAGTGAAGTACCGAAATCAGAGACATCGTTTATTTGTAACGTTCCTTCCATGTAACGATTATTTCCATGCGACTCATCAGTACGATCCGCTACGGTGCCGGCGGTGCCGCCCCAGAGTGGCAGGTTCTGACCGTAGATATAATCTACATAGGAAAGAGCCAGCGTTGAATCATTAAATACAAGGTCGCTTTGCAAGGCAGTCAGGTCTCTTTTTTCAAGGACCTTACTACAGGACGCCATCGCTGCAACCGCCAGGATTGAGATATAAATTTTATATGCTTTCATTACTCGTGGTTTAATTGTTTTATAAGCTGGCATTTACACCGAATAATACTGTTCTCAGGTTAGGATAGGCATCAAATGAACCTGAGGCATTATCCTTATAACTGTAGGGATTAAAGAAGTTGACAGGGTTTACTGCACTTACATATAGTCTAAGATTGGAAAATCCCATTTTCTTGGTAAAGGCCGCCGGGATTGCATACGACAGGTTTGCAGTTCTCATGCGAAAATTAAATGAACTCTTGAACCAGAATGCTGAGGTTACATCATAACTGGAGCTATAGAAAGGATTGGGATATTCTGCATTCGTGTTTTCAGGTGTCCATACGTCTGTCCAAAAGGCAGGGCGGGAAGAAGTAGCCGTTCCCAGTTTCCTGGCCGCACCTTCAACCGTACTCTGGCCACCAAAAGAACCGGACATAACGATATCTAATTTCAAACCTTTCCAGCCGGCGCCGAGTGAAAGACCGAATCCCCAATGATTGCTGGCCTTATTGGTAATAAAATCAAGATCATTTCCATCAATCTTGCCATCAGGTGCCGCATACTTGTTCGTCAGCGGATCTTTGGGACCACGGATATCCTGGTAATAAAGCATCCCGGGTTTAGGAGCCTGGCCGAAAAGTGTATAGCCGGGATTCTTGGAAAGCCAGTTATCTACATCGGCCTGAGTACGAAACATACCCAGGTAATGATAACCCTGTACGCCCATATCGGTGGATTTACCTGTCGGATCTTCATAAGTACCCACCTTTCCCTTCTCTACATCTACTTTTACATTCTTAGCATCACTCCAGTTAAAGAAGGTATTAATATTATACGTGAAATCCTTGTTGATATTATCCCTCCAACCGGTAGAAAACTCAAAACCATACGCGTTTACAGTAGAAAAGTTCTCCGATGCGATCGCTGACCCAATCAGGATGGGCACGGAGGCAGTCAGCGCCGTCAACATGTTATAGCGGTGATCATAGAAAACGTCAAGTGATGAAGAAAGACGGTTTTTCAAAAATCTTGCATCAATTCCACCATTGAGTTTAAGGTTATCATCCCATCTCACATCCGGGTTTGGTATAGCTTCCGGGCGGGTACCGATAGAAAGGTTTCCATTGCCGCCAAATACGGCACCACCATTTTGTAACGGAGTATAACGCTGGATATAACCATAATCCTTGGTATTATCCGAACCCATTTTACCCATGGATAACCGCAGTTTCAGGTGATCAACTGTCCTTGACATCTTGTCAAAGAAATTCTCATTGGAGATCACCCAACCCACGGCCACTGAATAGAAAGGCTTCCAGTGATTTTCCGGGGCAAATTTTGTGGATGCGTCCAATCTTCCCTGGAACTCCGCCAGGTACTTATTGTCATAACTATAGCTTACCCGGCCAATATAACCCACCAGGCCGCCTTCTTTTTCTGTTTCAAAAATATCTTCCTCACCAAATGCGAAACGGCCATCATCAGGTGCACCGGGTGTGGGCGTTTCAACCACGGTTTGTACATCATTGTACTTGTATTCCGACTGTTCAACTACCACAATAGCAGATATATCATGTTTTCTGAACCGCCCGGTATAACCCAACGAAGCATTGAACTGGTAAGAGTTATTAAAGGAAGGCTTGATATAAATCCGGTTACCGTTGCTGGCGGTGATCGGTGAGGTATTGTTTAACAATACATTCTCCGTATAAATATGGTCATGTTCACCGGTCATCTCGAATTTATAGAGTTTATAAGTCGTACCATACTGCTTGGGATAAGAGTTATCCAGTGTTTTACTATACTGTACTTTCGCCGTTAAACCTTTTACGAAAGGCACCTGGTATTCAACATTACCGATGATGTTGAGCCCGTTGTTATCTTCATTGTTATAGTTATTCAGGCGCTGTGCTTCGAAAAAGTGAAATGCATCAATGGTATTCTGGTTGGTAGCCTGGGACAATCTCACCGGGAAACCGGCAATATAAGGAGGCGTAAAGCCGGGAGTATACAATAAACCTTTCATATCATTCTCGGGGTTTTCACCACCCTGTTTCAGCAGGTATTGCTCTCTTCTTCCCAGGTCACCGCTTACGGCCAGGCCTACTTTGAAACCATTAGTCAGCTTCACATCGGTGCTGGCGCGGAAAGTCCATTTTTCAATACTAATTCTGTCCAGGTTACCATCCTGTTTTACATAAGAAGCGCCGGCAAAAAAGGTGGCCCTGTCTGAACCCCCGCTTACATTGACCGTATGCCTGGAGAGATGTGAAGGCTTCCAGGCCTGTTTCAGCCAATTATAATTATTGTTCTTAAAATATTCCAGTTCATCATCAGTATAATACGCAGCATCAGCCAGGTAACCGGTAGAACCGTCAGCGACAAAATTCCGCCGGGCCATAGTAGAAGCATTCAGGTATTTTGCTAATTCATAACCCGTCATCATGTCAGGCAGCTGCGTGGCATTGTTAATTGCATAGGAACTGTTAAAGCTGATCTGGGTCTTACCGATCTTTCCTCTTTTCGTCCTGATCACAATAGCCCCCTGGCTTGAACGGACACCATAGATTGCTGCGGCCGCATCTTTAATAATAGATATATCTTCTATCTCGGATGGATCGAGAAGGTTGAAGTCCTCTTCTGTTCTTATTACATCATCTATCACATATAATGGGCTCAACGTTCCACCGTCCTTGGAGAGGATAACAGGATTGCGGATCGTAAGCGTGGCATTTGAACCTGGTCGGGAAAAACCACCGCTAACGGATAAGCCCGGAACACGGCCTACAAGGGCGGCACCCAGGTTGGTGATCGGTAATTCTTCGAATTCTGTGGCCTTCATGGAATTGATGGCACCCAATACTTTGCCACGACGCTGTGTACCGTAGCCCACTACAACGACATCATCCAGCGTACTGTTGTCAGCTGCTAACGTAACATTAAAATTCAGGTCTGCTCCTACCGGGATTTCCTGCCGGGTTTTACCGACAAAACTGAAGACCAGCACTGAGGAAGCCGAAGGCACTTTCAGTATGAACTCACCATTGCTATTGGTTGTCGTTCCTTTGGAAGAACTCTTAATAGCTACGCTGACTCCTTCCAGGGGTTGCCCGCTTTCTTTATCCGTAACTTTTCCGGATACAGTAAGCTCCTGGGCGAATAGTACAGCACCGGAAGTCAGCAGGACTAAAAGGAGTGTGAGTTTTCTGAAATGAATGCTCTTTTTCATATAGCATTTAGTTTTATGTGTAGAGATGATGAAACAAGTCTTTAATTTGATTAACCGGACTTACCCTTATTGTAAGGTTTCCTTTTTTTGTTGTTGTTTTTCCTTGATTCTCTTCTGCCATTCTTCTCCTTCCTTTTTCATATCGTAGCCGGCCTTTGAAAGATAGTTATTGATCTTTCCTTTATATTTCCCAAATACTTTATGTTTATCGTCACTCGAACCCTCATCCATGGCCAGTTCACGGGCCTCCTTTAACCATTCAAAAATTTGTTCTTTTTCTTCCGGCTTCAGGTTTGGCAGCATGTCCTGGTAGGCCGCCCAGGTAATAGGAAATACCCGGTAGGTCATACCGTCTTTTATTTGTTCGATCTGGTCAAGGGTGAGATTCTTCTTCAGTTGGGCGAGGAAAAGTTTATGTTGTTGAGATAGGTCGGAGGACTTTTTTTCGTCAAGAGCTTTTTTGGCTGTTTCCGTAGTTTCTGCCGTAAGGGATTTTGATTTAAGTTCTGCTACTGCGGCCTTATATTGATCGTGAATGCTGTTGACTGCCAAATATTGCAGCAAAAGTTGATCCACTGTGACCTGGTAAATCCCGGAATCAGTTAATCCAATCGTATTGACAATTTTAGCGGACCTTTCCCTGAGGACTTTCTTATAATCTTCCGTAACAGGTGTAGATTTTTTTTCCTGTGCTATCCCAGCCAGGCAAATGAAAAAGGCCAAACTGCTGATCAAAAACCGAAGTGCGGGCCGATGTAAGCGGGCGGGATAAGGTAAAACCCAGGCCGGGATCGAAATGACATACCCATACAATAATTTCACGTTGGCAAGCAAGAACCGTTTCATGTAGTTTTTTTTAACCGTCAGAACAGATAAATGTAGGCCTTGAACGGCTACTCCCATTCATCAGATTAAAAGTACACTCCTGTAATGCCCTTAAAAATGTAAGGTTTCGCTACAAAGATGGAAGATTTTACTTTTAACCCGGTTGGCTAACTCCGGGAACGATTGCGTAGGCTGTTGTCTATTTCTCAACAACTTTGAAGCTTATTACCGCTGGTGCCAGGCCGGGGCTACTGGCCTTTAATGTAATATTTCCCTTTTTTTGGGTGGCTTTGATAATGGCCAGGGCCTTGCCTTTCCAGCAATGTCTTTGCCGGCTTTGAAAAGAACTGGTATCTGCCTGGAAACCGTTATCGGTGGCGCAAAGGGCGCCGGCTCCTTCCATACTGAACTGTATGAGATTCGACGCATCAGGCACAGGCCGGCCTTTCCGGTCCAGGATCTTTACGGTTACAAAAGCCAGTTCATTATCACTGGCAATCAGGGAACCCCTATCCGCTTTCAATTCAATTTTTGCCGGGGCGCCTGCGGTCTCTAATTGTTTTACCAAAACCACTTTCCCATTTTTTCGCGATATGGCTTTTAACAGGCCCGGCTCAAACTTTAGCTTCCACATCACATGCAGGGAGCCGTTTTCCTTTTTCCGGATGCCTAATGATTTCCCGTTTAAGAATAGTTCTACTTCATCGGCCTGGTTATAATAAGCCCATACATCTACATCCTGGCCCAATTGCCAGTTCCAATGTGGGAATATATGCAGGACAGGCTTATCGGTCCATGTTGATTGGTATAACCAATACACGTCTTTGGGAAACCCGGCCAGGTCAATGATGCCATAATAGGAACTACGGGCAGGCCAGGGATAGGGAACGGGTTCGCCTAAAAAATCAAACCCACTCCACACAAAACTGCCCGCCATAAAATCAAAGCTGTTCACCGCCTTCAATGCTGCCTCATGACTGGAGCCCCAGTACGCATACACCTGGTCATAGGCTGATACCGTCATATCCGGGTTGCCTTTTTCAAATGGCTGTTTGGCATCGGGGGGCCAAAGTCTGGCGCTATCGGAAGGCCAGTCATAATAATCTCTTGTAGCCAGCGCAGAAGCCGTTTCCGTGGCTATAAACTTTTGCCCCGGGAATCTTGCAGGTAACTCTTTATAGTCATTTAATTTATAGTTGAATCCCAGTACATCCAGGACCCCGGACTGGTAAATAAAATTTTTTGAAGGATCATTTTCCGTCAAAGCGCAGGTAACCGGTCTTGTATTGTCAAGCGACTTCACCAGTTCCCCCAGCTCCCTGGCAATACGAATGCCGCTGCTGTCGAATTGTTCCCTGATCTCGTTGCCAATGCTCCACATAAATACACTGGGATGGTTCCTGTCACGCAACAGCATTGCAGCCAGGTCTTTTTTATGCCATTCCTTAAAATAAAGGTGATAGTCAAACTTGTTTTTTCTTTTCTGCCACATATCAAAAGCTTCATCCATAACCAGGAATCCCATTTGATCACAGAGATCCAGGAATTCCGGTGCGGGCGGGTTATGGGCAGTACGGATCGCATTGCAACCCATTTCTTTCAATAGTTTCAGCTGTCGCTTCATCGCGCTGGTGTTGACGGCAGCTCCAAGGGCACCCAGGTCATGGTGCATACAAACGCCATTAATTTTAAGCGGTTTACCATTTAATGTAAATCCCTTTGCGGGATCAAAATGAAAATACCGGATCCCAAAAATGGTTTCCTGCCGGTCGAGTAATTTACCCTGGCTATACAGGCTGGTAACAGCTTTATATAAATAAGAATTGCTAACCGACCAGAGTTGTGGGCTGGGAATGCTCAGTGACAAAGCATGTGCGGCACTGCCTGTACCCAGTTTTATTATTCCGGGCGATTTGCCGGTAGCGACTAATTTACCTTTTCCATCAAAGATTTCCGTTCGCAGCGAGATAATTGCGGTGCCGGTATTGAAATTTTCCAATTGGGTTTGAATAAGAACCCTGGCTGATTTTTCCCTGATCTCAGGTGTTGTAATAAAAATTCCCCAGGGTGCAATGGAGATATTATTTCTGACTACTAACCTAACATGCCGGTAAATACCTGAACCGCTATACCATCTCGAATCCGGCTGCTGGCTATTATCCACTTTAACTGCAATGATATTTTTCGCCGGGTAAGATTTCAAGTATGGATCGACATCGTAAACAAACGATATATATCCATTGGGCCGCATTCCCAGGTAATGCCCATTGATCCAGACCTCGCTGTTTTTATACACGCCGTCAAATTCAATGGCGATCTTTTTGTTGTTATACTGCGCTGGTAGGGTAAAAGATTTCCGGTACCAGCCTATGCCACCGGGCAGGGCCCCACCCTGGTTAGTAGCCGGATGGGATTTGCTGAACGAAGCTTCAATGCTCCAGTCATGCGGAAGGGAAAGTTTTCTCCAGGAACGATCATCATAGCCGGGACTGCTGGCCAAACTGTCATTGCCTAAAAAGAATTTCCAGTCCTTATCAAAATCAATGTTTGCCCGAACCTGCGCAGATAAATTATTGGCAAGTAAGAATACCGCTACAAGAATATTTACAAAAAATTTCATCATCGATAATAACTAAACAAGTTTACACGAACGCTGTATGGAGCTTTGTTGGCATTATTCCTCTACGGTAAACTGGTAACTGCCCGACCCAAGTCTAAAAATCGCTTTCCCATTTTCATATTTCCCGTTCATCATCAGCCTCCTGCCTTCCTTTATCACAGAGGAAGAGCTGGCCGGTAAATAAATTACTGCGCTTGAATTAACGGGGATTTCCAGTTTTAGACTAAAGTTAGTCCCGCTTTTTTCCCAGTCGCTTATTATAGATCCGTAGGGAGAGCGAAATGTTGCTCTGGCATGGCTGATATCTCCCACCGGGGTTGGCTTAATCAGAATTTCCTTAAAGCCAACGGAATTTGCTGTCTGTTGAATTCCGGCCAGCCCCTGGTAAAACCATTCCATCAGGTGTCCCAGCATAAAATGATTATTGGAAACGGAGGGATAGGCCTGCCAGGACTCAGTCAGTGCTGTAGCACCATGCTTTAACTGGTAACCATACCCTGGCACATCATC
>DASUMO010000569.1:0-4220 GCA_036277695.1 Chitinophagaceae bacterium | reverse complement strand
GGCGCTTACGGTTACAGGTGCCAGTTTAGTATCAGGCAGTGCAGGCCGGTCTGTGAATACAAAAAACCGCAGCAAGCCGATGATCAGCAACAGGAATGCAAAAAACAGGATAAGGCCATTAAAGCCTTTAGTCTTTTTCACAAAAACCCGGGTAATGCCCAGGGCAATGATCAGTGCGGGTAATACGATAGCGAGGATATCAATAAATTTCTTCATAGTGATACCAAAAATTTTGACAAAGATAATCGCGTCTGCGGCAAGTGCTAATCCTTTATTTTTGCAGCTTATTTGGTCAATGGTGAATGGTCAAGGGTGACTATTTTACCCATCGCATCAATTCACTATTCACCATTTACTATTCACAACTTATGCTCGCAGGATTACAGAATGTTACATTCGAATTTGGTGCAAGGGTCATTGTGGAAGATGCCACCTGGCATATACAACCCGGCGAAAGGATAGGACTGATCGGCTACAACGGCACGGGTAAATCCACCCTGCTTAAATTACTGGCAGGGGAATACCAGCCTTCATCGGGAACGGTAGAAAGAAGCCGTAATACCAGTATCGGCTACCTGCACCAGGACCTGCTGAGTTTTGATACTGCCGATTCGATCCTGCAAGTGGCCCTGGGCGCCTTTGATCGGGTGCTGCAACTCGAAAAGGAAATTGAAATAATCGGGAAAGAACTCGAGAGAACCGGCGATGAAAAAACCCTGCACGAATACACGGACCGTTTACATGAACTGGAGACCCTGGGAGGATATACGATTCACCACCGTACAGAAGAAGTGTTACAGGGATTGGGTTTCTCCAATACCGATCTGCAGCGCCCTTACCGCGAATTCAGCGGAGGCTGGCGGATGCGCGTACTGCTGGCAAAAATGATCCTGCAACAACCCGATCTCCTGTTGCTGGATGAGCCTACCAACCACCTCGATCTCCCTTCCATTGAATGGCTGGAAAAATACCTGCAGCATTACCAGGGTTCGGTGGTGATTGTGAGCCACGATAAATATTTCCTGAACCGTATGGTCACCAAGATCGTCGAGTTATACCAGCAACAATTACATATTTATAGCGGTAACTACGATTATTACGAACAGGAGAAAGCTATCCGGCTTGAAATGCAGCAAAAAGCTTTTGAGAACCAGCAGGATTTTATCCGCCAGCAGGAACGATTTATTGAACGCTTTAAGGCCAAAGCCAGCAAGGCAGCCCAGGCGCAAAGCATCCAGAAAAGATTGGATAAACTGGAAAGGATTGAGGAAGCTTCCCTGGAGAGGCCCAATATCCGCATCAATTTCCGGGTGGATAAAACCCCAGGGCGGGTGATTACGGAACTAAAAGATATCCGGAAGAGTTTTGGCGATAACCTTATACTCGATCATGCGAGTGCAGAAATTGACCGGGGGGATAAAATTGCCCTGATCGGGGCCAACGGAAAGGGAAAGACTACCCTGCTGCGAATCATCGCCGGAGTTGAACCATTTGATAGTGGTGAACGCAAATGGGGCCATAATGTTGACGAAAGCTTTTACGCTCAGCATCAATTAGAAGCATTGAATGTTAATAATACTATTTTAGATGAGATGCGGGAATGCGGCAGCCAGATGACGGACCTGGAATTAAGGGGTTTACTGGGTTGTTTCCTGTTTAGCGGCGACGATGCCGACAAAAGGATCCGTATCCTCAGCGGGGGCGAAAAAGCCAGGGTAGCCCTGGCCAAAACTATCGTCAGCAAAGCAAATTTCCTGATGCTGGATGAGCCGACCAACCACCTGGATATGCACAGTTGCGAATTGCTGATCGATTCCCTGAACAAATACCAGGGTAGTATTATCCTGGTCAGCCATGATCGCTATTTTATCGCTAAAACGGCCAATAAGATCTGGGAGATTGTGGATCACCGGATCAAGGAATTCAAAGGAGGTTACGAAGAATGGGTAGCCTGGAAAGAAAGAATGGCTAAACAGGAAATGGAAAGGGAGAAGGCAGATAGTGGAAAGGCACAAGGTGCAAAGGACAAGGTACAGGAGGTAAAGGTTGAAAAAACGCCTGGGGCAGTTACCGGGGAAAAAAAGGTACAAATGGGCAAGGTTGCCAGCCCCAAAAATGCTAATTCAGCGCCGATTAATAAGGACACAAAAAAGGAACTTCAGAAATTACAGAAACAATTCCAGCAATTGGAGCAGAAACTGGCTGAAGTATCAACACAAAAAAACAAACTGGAAGCTTCCCTGGCCGATCCTTCCACTTATTCTGATAAAGAAAGGTTTCTTCAAACGGAAGCGGATTATAAACGGGCGGATGAGGAATTAAATCGCCTGAATAAGGAATACGAGAAAGTATTTGAATTAATTGTGGCCCTGGAATCAGGTCTCCCCTCCTGATCGGTTTACTGGTATAGACTTTGCAAGTGTATTGTTTCCTTTCAATTTTTTTCCTTCGGGTTCATCAAAACCAAAAAACCAGTTATGAAACAAAAACTTGTCAAAGCCCTGCTGCTCTTTGCTGTCATAGCATTGATCAGTAGCATTATTCCCGCCTGCAAATCCAAAACAAGCGACAGTGATATTAAAACTTCCACGGAAACCGCTTTAAGGGGTAATCCTGATTTATCGGGCGTCCGGGTGGATGTAAATGAAGGAGTAGCCACACTTTCCGGTGAAGTAAAGGACGAGGCTACCCGCGCCGCTGCTGAATCGGCCGTTACTACAATTAAAGGCGTAAAATCTGTAACCAACAACATCTCCATAGCACCTTTACCACAGGCGCCGGTGGAAGTTACAGCCGATGATCCGCTCAGGACTTCTGTGAATGATGCCATTAAAGATCATCCCGGCGTTACTGCCTCAGTAAATGATGGGGTTATCACCCTAACCGGCGAAATAAAAAGGGCTGATCTCCCTACGCTGATGCAAAAATTGAATGCCCTGAAACCCAAAAAAATCGAAAATCAATTAACCATTAAATAAAAGGAGGAACCATATTATGGCACTTCAGGAAAAATATAAACAACTTATTGATACGGCCAAAACAGCAGGCGTGTCCAACCTGCAGGTCAGGGAGCAGGATGGCGTTTTATATATTGATGGCGAGGCCCCCAGCGGGGCGGTAAAGGATCAATTATGGGATGTTTATGGAAAAATCGATCCCAACTTTACCGGCGGTGATCTTATTTTAAATGTCGATGCAAAGGCAGTAGAAGGCAGTAAAGTGAGAGTGATTACGCAATCCAGTAATCTCAATATCCGCAAGGGGCCCGGAACCGATCAACCTATTGTCGGCAAAGCTGCCCACCATGAAATAATTACACTCCTCAGCAAAAGCAATCCCCAATGGTGGCTGGTGAGAACCAATGAGGGCGAGGAAGGTTATTCCTATGCGCAATACCTGGAACCTGTGGAAGGATAATTAAAATAAACCCATTTCGGCCTGCCCTGGTGGCAGGCTTTTTTTTCGATAGCTTTCTCCGTTATGCTGGCAAACGGGTCGCCATTCCTATTTAAAGATTATTCGTAACTTTTAATGTCACTAAAACAATAACATGAAAGCAAGACTGCTCCTGCTTACCGGGCTGGCATTCGCAACCGCCCTTTCACTGGCATTTGGATTCCGGAATAACACAACAATTACATCCAACCCCGGCAAGAATTCTGCAATAAAGAAGGTCATCCGCTGCGGACCTGACTGGGAACAACTGAATAAAATGTTTGAAGAAGTTGAAATCCCCCCGGTTGCCGGCGCCGGTACCCATGTCTGGAAGATCAGCACAGCCAGTGACAGTGCCCAGTTCTATTTCAACCAGGGAATGAATATGTATTATAGTTTTCACATTATTGAAGCCATGGCTTCTTTTAAAAAGGCTGAACGTTTTGATCCTGCTTCAGCCATGTTACCCTGGGCACAGGCCCTGGCTTATGGTCCTAATATCAATGATATCGGCTATGCCGCTTCGCCGGAAGCGTTGACTGCAACAGCCAAAGCTGTAGGTTTATCTTCCACAGCTTCCCCAAAAGAAAAAATGCTGATTGCAGCCATGCAGGTCCGCTATTCCGCAGATTCTACTCAAACCCGTTCTTACCTGAACCAATTATATGTCGACAAAATGAAAGAGGCCTATGATAAACATGCTAATGACCCCGATGTGGCGGCCCTATATGCCGATGCTTTAATGCTGCAACATCCCTGGGATCTCTGGTTTATCAATGGTAATC
>DASUMO010000568.1:0-8601 GCA_036277695.1 Chitinophagaceae bacterium | reverse complement strand
AACGGTTTGCATTACCGTTTCATCAGCCAGCAGTTGCTGCTTGGTATCAATTGAGGCGTTTATAATTTGTTTGATCTTTTCCATTTTGATGACTTTTACAAGATGTAAATCGGGTTTCCTTCTCAACCAATTCAATCACCGTTCAACAGGCTAAACGGACCAACTCTTCAATCCATGTTCCGTAAACAGGTAGCTGCGATGGGTACCACCGAAACGTTGTAGTTCACGGATGACATTATATTTAGTATTAGCCGGGCAATAAAAGATCATAAAGCCACCTCCGCCAGCGCCGGAAATTTTTCCCCCTGTAGCACCTGCTTTTTTTGCCGTATCATAAATTTCTTCCAGTAAAGGATTGCTAATGCCTTCTGCCATCTGCCTTTTCTGGCGAAAACCAAAATCCAGGATCTCGCCCAGTTCATTGAGTCTTCCTCTTAATAAAGCTTCCTTCATCATCTGTGCCTGCTGCTTGAGCTGGTGCATGGCATCAATAGATTTTTCTTTTTTTTCGGAAACATTCTGGCTTTGTTTCTTAATGATCTCTGCCGATTCGCGGCTGGTGGAGGTATAATAAAGGAGCAGGTTGTTCTCCAGCTCAAACAAATGCTGCTGTTTAACCCGCAACGGGTTCACGATCACTTTGTCCCCGCCATAAAACTCCATGAAGTTCACCCCCCCAAAGGCAGCGGCATACTGGTCCTGTTTCCCACCGGCCAGACCCAGGTCTTCTCTTTCGATCTCGTAGGCATAATGGGCAATATCATATTCACCAAGAGGCAGGCGCAGCATTTCAGTAAAAGCGCCCAATATGGCAACCACCAGGGTAGAAGAAGTGCCCAGCCCGGAGCCTGCCGGGGCATCCACAAAAGTAGAAAGGCGAAAACCCTGTTCTTTAATATTGTAATCTTTCTGGATGCGGTTATAAACACCCTTGAGCAGGTCCAATTTGCCATTTGTCGCCAGGGCAGGAGACCAGTCGTTGATTTCAACTTCATCCCGGTCGATCGCCTGCAAGATGATCTTTTTCTCGTCCAGTGGTTCAATAGTGGCCTGCGCATAAAGTGAGATCGTCGCATTCAGGATAGCGCCACCATACAGGTCGCTGTAAGGGCTTACGTCGGTACCGCCGCCGGCAAGCCCGATTCGCAGAGGTGCTTTGCTTCTAAAAATCATTTAAAGTTAAAATATAAACCAGCGAATACTCGCCAGTATGGAAAGCCGGGGATGGATGTTTAAGGAGTAAAAGCTAATTCCAAAATACTCCCCGTTAATTTATCCCAGCTATATTTTTGTTTTTCGTTGCGAAGATGAGGAATAAAATAATCTTCACCTAATTGATAGAATTCAAGTATTGCCGCTGCGATCGCTGCAGGATTGGGCTCAGCCACCAGACCAACTTTCCTGTCCGGTACCATGGAAGGCAGGCCCCCCACATTGGTGACCACCATGGGTTTTTCAAAATGATAGGCAAGGGGCGTAACGCCACTCTGCGTAGCATGGCGGTAGGGTTGTATCACTGCATCTGCTGCACAGAGATAATTGCGGACTTCGCTGTCGGCAATAAATTCGGTACATAAGATTAATTGTTCCCTGATGCCCAATTTATCGATTTGTTCCTGGTAAGGTTTGGCATCTTCATAAAATTCACCCGCCACCAGCAGTTTGATCCCTGCCTGACGGATTCCCGGGTGGGCCATCGCCTCCAGCAGCAGGTCAAGTCCTTTATATTTCCGGATGAATCCAAAAAATAAAATGATTTTGTCCTTCTCACTCAAACCCAGTTTAGTTCTTGCCGCCGTTTTAGCAATGATCTCACCGAAATTATCATAGAGGGGATGGGCTACCAGCCGCGCTGGTTTAGCAGGCTGGTACTGCCGAAGGTCCTGCATCACTTTTTCACTCATGGTAACGAAACCATCGCAGGCTTTAAGAAAATAACGGGTAAATGCTTTATCGCCGGGTCTTTTTTCATGTGGGATTACATTATCAGCAATGCAGATAACACGGGTATGATTATTCTTTTTGACTCTTTTTAATATTGTGCCCAATGCAGGGCCCATAAAGGGAAGCCAATAACGTACAACAATTAGATCCGGCCTTTCTTTATTCAATTTATCACCGGTAATAAGCCAGTTGATTGGGTTCACCGAATTGATAAGCGGGTGAATCGTTAAACCTTCGGGTGCAGGTTCATCGCTGTATTGCGTTTTTCCGGGAAATAAGAATGAGGGATATTGAAGTGAAAAAGAATAAATCGAACAGTTATGCCCCTGCCGCTTGAATTCAAGTGCCAGGCGATGATTAAAGGTTGCCAATCCACCGCGAAGGGGATGTCCTGGACCCATAATCACCACGTTCGCCATTATAATCCGGTTTTTGCTTCGATCAGGTAGGAATTTCTCCCCGATCCGTTACGGGAAATGAGTTCTCCGAGGAAACCGGCAAGAAAGAGTTGCATCCCGATAATAATAGCAGTCATGGATAAATAAAATCCCGGCCGGTTGGTAATGGGATAATTGGCATCAATGAATTTGGAAACAATAAGGTAAACAGCAAATCCCAGCCCGATCAGGAAAAATATTGTACCCCATAATCCAAAAAAATGCATGGGCCGTTTGGAGAATTTGCCAACAAAGGTGATGGATAAAAGATCCAGGAAACCATTCACGAAGCGGCGCATCCCGAATTTGGAATGCCCGTATTTGCGGGCCCTGTGTTCCACCACTTTTTCCCCGATCCGCGGAAAGCCTGCCCATTTTGCCAGCACGGGAATATAGCGATGCATTTCGCCATAGACTTCTATGCTCTTGACCACTTTATTGCGATAAGCTTTTAACCCGCAATTAAAATCATGGAGTTTGATGCCAGACGTCTGGCGGGTAACAGCATTGAAGAATTTGGAAGGAATATTCTTCATCAGGGTGCTGTCATAACGTTTCTTTTTCCAGCCGCTGACAAGATCAAATTCCTCCTCCAGTATCATTTTTCGCAATTCAGGAATTTCATCGGGGCTGTCTTGCATATCCGCGTCCATCGTGACCACGACTTCACCCTGAGCCGCACGGAAACCTTCGTTCAGTGCGGCAGATTTCCCGTAATTCCGTTGGAACTTGATGCCTTTGATATGGGGATTATGGATCCTTAATTGTTGAATGACCTGCCAGGAATGATCAGTGCTGCCATCATCTACAAAGATTATTTCATAAGAGTAATGATGTTCCCTCATTACCTTTTCGATCCAGGCAGCCAGTTCCGGGAGTGACTCCGCTTCATCCAGTAAGGGTATGACAAGGGAAATATCCATCAGGGGTTTCTTCTGGTTTGTATTAATAGTAAGGAAGCGGATGCTGTGATAACAGCACCCATGACCAAATATCCGAAAATTGAAGCAGATACAAGGCGGATCGTATATTGTTCCCGGTATGTTTCGGCTTCAGCGTCAATCTCTGCCGGGGTCTTTGTTTTTTCTTTCAATAAATAGTCTTTGTAAGCCTGGGCACTTTCCCGGGCAAATTCGGGGTGTATTTTACTGAAGATTCCCGTAAAACTCACCATGATAATCGCCACGACGATAAAACAACGAAATCCCTGACCAAAAAGATCCTGGAATTTCCCGGTATAAGCCGGGGACCGGCGATAACCGATAAGGGTCCAGGTAATTCCCAGGGCGTATAAAACATACGCGATGTATTGCAGTTTTGAATCTGCTGGTTGTTTGGTTAAGTATAAGGTAAGCGCAACTGCCAACATCAGCAATCCGGTAATTATACCTTTTATGGCAGGTGAAAATCTTGTCATGGTTTAATATTCGGGAGCACAATATGATCTCCATTGATGATGCCCGCTACTCTGCCCTTTAGTTGTTTGCCGACAAAAGCCGAATTTTTGGATTTTGATTTCAGGTCATCGAGCGATACAGTCCATTCTCTGGTAGGCTGGAACAAGGTCAGCACAGCTTTTCTGCCCTTATCGATGTTAACCTGTTCAAGTCCGAAAATAGTTCTTGGGTTGATTGATAAGAGTTCCACCCATTTTTCCTGTGGTATAGCCGGCAAGCATGTGTTCAGTACCGCATAAGCGGTTTCAAGACCGGTCATTCCATATTTGGCATATTCAAACTCCAGGACCTTGCTGTCGGTTTCATGTGGCAGGTGATGGGTAGCAATACAATCAACCGTTCCATTGGCAACTGCATCCAGTAAGGCTGCACGGTTTTCTTTGCTGCGGATTGGCGGGTTTACTTTCAGGTTGGTATCATAGCCCGTCATGTCTTCATCCGAGAAAAAAAGATGATAGGGAGTGACTGAGCAGCTGATGGCCGCACCGCTTTCCTTTCCACGTTTAATATATTCCAGTGATTTACCTGACGTGATGCCGGTAAAATGCAAACGCGATTCGGCGTAGCGGCTGAGTTTGATATCCCTTGCCACAATCAATTCTTCTGCCATCATGGGTTTACCGGGTAAACCCAGTTGCGTGGAGATGATCCCCTCATTCATCAGTCCCTGCGGATTGATGCTTTTATCATCCGGCAGCTGGATAATGATCCCGTCAAAACTTTTTACATATTGCAATGCTTTTACAAGCAGCCCTGCCGATTGGACGGAATGAATGCCATCGCTGAAAGCGGTTGCACCACTGGCGCGCATATCATACATTTCCGCCAGTTCTTTTCCTTCCGTGTTGCGGGTAATGGCGCCGATTGGGTGAATACTGACCGGCAATGATTTTGATTTCTGAACAATGTATTCGACCGCGGATTTATTATGGATTGAGGGGTTGGTATTGGGGATGACCATCACATCGGTATAGCCACCCGCTGCTGCTGCTGCGGCACCGGTTTCCAGGGTCTCTTTGAATTCATAACCGGGATCAGCAAAATTAGCGAATACATCCACCCAGCCTGGGGATACGTGAAGGTCTTCTGCTGTAATTTCTTTATCAGCAGCTTCATGGATTTCGCCAATGGAACTGATCTGCCCGTTTTCTATTAAAATATCCGTGATTTGACCGTTGAAAGGAGAGAAGGGATCGATAACCCTGGCTTGCTTAATGAGGATATTCATTAAGGTGCGAAGATAAAGGTTGTTTTTGATTTCAGAATTGCAAAATTAAGGCTTAGTTTTGCTGCCCGCTAAGTCGGATTCGGGTGGTGGCGCAGCCCGGTAGCGCACTTGTATGGGGTGCAAGGGGTCGCTGGTTCGAATCCAGTCCACCCGACTGGTCTGCCGGAGCTTTGGCGATGGCAGACTTTTTTTTATTTTTAGGTGTTGTAAACGTTGATCTTTTCCTGCCGGAGGCGGGTACTAAGATCGGACAGTAGTCCCGCCGTTGGCGGAACACTAGGTTGGAATATGATAAAAGATTTTTTTTCGGGCAGTAGCGCAGCCCGGTAGCGCACTACGTTCGGGACGTAGGGGTCGCTGGTTCGAATCCAGTCTGCCCGACTGGTTAAAGAGGCTGTCTTCAAATAGACTGCCTCTTTACATTTATGACGTAGGGGTCCGTCCCGATTTGAATCGGGATCTGCCCCAATGGTTAAAACTCTGATTCGTCAGGGCTTTTTTTATTCCACATTGTTATACCTTCTCAGCACGGATTCGGTTTATGCCCGGTAGTCTCCAAATCATTACGCTGTTCCTGTTGTTTGTTTACGGCTAGCTGCTGTTTGTTGACCCTGCCTCTTTCTGCCGGTTATAATTCACTAACCTTACACCACAAAACTGTATGGCGGTTGCTGAGAGAAAAAGAGCGTTTGCCTCGTCGTGGTGCTGTGCAGTATGAATTAAGAAATTGAACTTGAAAAGGCGCTGACCACAGCAATGCTTCTATTTAGTACTAGAGAAAGACATTCATCCATATTAAAAAAACGATAATTATGAAACAGATCCTCCTTGCATTAGCAGTCCTGGCGATGACGCTGCCCTGTTGTTAAACACGACGGCTCATGGCATAAACATGAGCCTTTTTGAATTCGGGCCGACTGAAGACTGGCCAACTGATTTGCGGTCACTAAAAGACCAATAGTTATGTCGCCATTATCAACATTTTATGGCATTCTAAGAAAGATAGAATAAAGAATATTGAACTACGATTCAGCGCATTCGCACACACATAACAAAATGAAAAAAATAATAAAGAGGAAGGAACTCCTGCAATTCGGCGAAGAAGTAACAGGTTATAAAGGGCCTGTTTTAAATGAACGGGAGATAAGAGCTGCAGCAGGCATCTTGTTTTTGGTAATGTTTATCTCCCTGGTGTTTATCTTATTTAAACAAGAATTTTTGCTGATCAAGTATGTGATTCTTGTTTTTTTCACTGACTTTATTATTCGTGTTCTGATTAATCCTAGATTTTCGCCCACGCTGATTCTTGGCCGCCTGATAGTTGGCGGACAAATTCCGGAGTACGTAGGGGCCCCACAGAAAAAGTTCGCGTGGACAATTGGGCTGGTTTTGTCCGGCCTGATGTTTTTTCTGCTGGTCATTCTGAACTCGTATAGTATTATAACCGGTTTCACTTGCCTGGTTTGCCTGGTTTTTCTGTTCTTTGAAACAGCCTTTGGTATTTGTCTGGGCTGTCTGCTCTTTCGTATTTTTTATAAGGATGAAACACGCCATTGCGCTGGTGAAACCTGCGAGCAAAGTAAAAAGCATGTGGTTCAAAAAATTTCAGGGGGACAATTCCTAAGCCTTTTATCTTTCACTTTTTTGATATTGCTGGTTTCGTTTTTTTTAAACAGCTATTTTCGTGATAAGCCAAAGAATCTGTGGCAAGTAATAAAGGGAAAAGAAGTGGCTAACTATTTCGTTCTGCGTCAGCTTCAATATCCCTGGTGAGCCTGTTTTTTGTACCAAAGAAAGAATAAGGCATTCCTGGCTTTGCTCTTAAATTAATGAAAGTTTATTGTTGTACAGGCAGGGCATGGATAGCAGCACGCATATCCGTTAACTGCCGGAGTCTCTCCTGTTTTTTGGCCAGTTGTCCTGTCAGGGACGCAATTTTGTTGTCTTGATCGCCTACATCATTGTTTGCAGACCTGGCATCTTTTGCTTCACGATAGGCTTTTCTGGAATTTCGTTTTGCCTTTCTTGCTTCTTTTACACCACCCCCCGTAGCTTTGGCAGCCTGGACACTGCTGTTTGCTGCCGCATCCTGTGCATCTGATTCCGCAGCATTGGCTTTTGACTGGTATCCGGGCATATTATTTTGTGCAATGGTTAGCTTAGAGCTAAGGTTTGCGATGTCATTACTTACTTCCGTAAATTCTTTGTTAAGTTTAACCGTGTCTGCAGCTGTTTTATACACCTGGGCGTAGGCGGTAAAGCCGGTCGCCATGCATGTCAAAACACACAACAGATAAATTTTATTTTTCATAGTTTTCCTTTTTTAAATATTTATTCATTACAGTCACTAGCTCCTTGTTGGAATTATAAATCTGGATATTGTTATAATCCATTCAATGCTACGTTTGATTGTGCCTTTTATTGATTGCGTACTCAGAAAAAGCTGCTGCAAAACGTGGGAATCAGTGAGGGTTATGATGGAATAATTACCAGGAGCTTTGAGAGATTAGTTGCAAGGTACGCCATTAGTCCCAATTGAGCAGGTATATTAAATGGACGGCTCTGAAACTATGCTACAATTGTGTTAGATAAGACTATGCTTTAGCAGTTTGCGGGTCTTCCTCTATCTGTTCATATTCTATTGTCAAAACCAACCCATTAGGTTAATTCGTATCTTAACTGACCAGGGCAGCATGCCATGTCCTTGATGCATTATTTATATTCCTTATATTCCAGTATGACTATAAGCCATGATGATATCAGTTCTGCTTATCGTACAGTTGGACGGACTACCTGCAGGATGGTATTTGTACTTGGCATATTTTACGTAACAATAACGGTCATTGGATTATTTTCTCTTGAATCACCGCAAGATTCTATTGGTGATCCTTATTTCACAATAATGGAAGTTTTAAGTATTCTAATCGCGCTGTTAATGGCAATTAGTATGGCTGCGGTTCACTGTTATGCATCGCCAGGTGACAAAATATATAGTCTCATTGCGCTTATTCTTATGTTTATAACGACAGGAATTACTTCCAGTGTCCACTTTCTTATCCTTTCGTTAAGCCATAGTCTGGAAGTCGACCAATTGCCAGGCTATTCATTTTTCTTTTCATTCAAGTGGCCCTCTGCAGTATATGCTTTAGATATACTTGCATGGGACTTTTTCTTTGCTCTTTCTATGTTGTTTGCCGCGCCCGTTTTTAAAAAAGACAGATTTGAAGGAAACTTGAAAACAGTTTTAGTTATTTGCGGAACACTAAGCCTGATTGGGTTAATTGGGATACCACTTCAAAATATGCAAATCAGAAACATTGGAATCCTAGGCTATGCAGTTGTGGGACCAGCTGCTTTTTTGTTAATAGGTAGGATCATTGGACGTCCTAACCAGGTGCAGAGCTGACAATGAGGGTGCATTATTGCCTTATTGACTGGCAGCATTTTTTCCCTGATTCAGGTCGTATTTCTCCAGTAATGCAGTAAGAGGTTGAATAAACAAAAAAGGGTTTTGATCAGGCTCTATCCCAATATT
>DASUMO010000567.1:0-4278 GCA_036277695.1 Chitinophagaceae bacterium | reverse complement strand
GGATGGAAAAGTAAATGGGATGGAACCGGATTTCACCCAGGCCCAGATAAAAAAAGCCCTTCCCTGTGTTAGCCGTGAAGAACCCGAAACAAAGGATTCCAAGTGCGGCGGTGGCCTATTTTATAAAGACAAGGATATTTATTTTTATACGGGTCGTGATTATGTGGAAATCGGCCCCGCATTCAAAGGCAGGCTCAGTATCCCCCTGATGGGCGCCGCCCGTAATGGCCTTTTCAGATGGCTGGGCAATGCCTCGATCAAGGATAAGAACTGGGATGCCTATACAACGGCGTATGGAGTTTTGATCCTGTATTTTAATAAAGCCAACAGGATAAATAAGATCCAGTTCAGCTCCCAGACCGCAGCCACGATACAACTTTGCGAATAAGTCAAAATGGGAAATGCAAAATGCATAATGCAAAAGTTCAATTGAAAGTTTAACCCACAAACCATTCACGATTCAAGACTCACGCCTCATCACTCATGCCATTCATGCGTGGTATGGTGTGAAATCAGTTGCCAGCTATTTCTCCGGGCAAAAATCCTTATATATCTTAAGTGATAGTGATCTGTTTTGTCCTTGTTGATCTTTTGGATTGACATTTTACCCCTGACAATTGCGATAGCCGGATGTAATTCCACTTTAACCGAATCATGTTGGCGCATTGGATAATTAGCCCGGGCCACTGTTGACAACCAGCCGGCTTTCCCTTCTGCCCGGCCGCTGCCATGGCTAAAAACAAAATCATCAGCATATAAACTGTCTAATGCCTTAATGTTTTTTTCCACCACATAATGATCAATTCGCTGGTTGAGCTCCACCAAATAAATACTGTCCGCCATAGTTCCCTTTTGACCAAGGACAATACAAAACGGCAGCAAGGCGGTTAGCAATACCAGCCCTGTATTTTTCATAATAAAACTATTACGGCACCGCATCTATTATTGATTTGAATAATTTGCATTCTTCTCCGTACAATTATCGATTAGCCTGTTACTTATTCAAGTGTCGCATTTCCATCAAGGCATTTGAGGTTGAATTTAAACTGGTTTAAACGCCACCCGCTGTTGGTACGTACTGCTTTGAGATCATAGCTGCCGATGAAACAGCGGGTATTTCCCTTTTTGGCGTTTTTTTTATAATGTGTTGCCATGGCATAGCCGAAGATATCCGCTTTATCTCCTTCAACACTGACCAGGTAATGGCCGGCCTGGTGATGGATGGCATCCAGTCCCTCCAATCCCTTTTGCCAGGTTTCGCAAATCTCTTTTGCAGGCAGCAACACAGGCCCGGGTCCGCCCAGGCTGCTCACATCAAATACTACTTCAGCTGTAAAAACCTCGTCCAGTAAAAGTTGCCATTGGCGGGCATCTGTATACATAAATAATTTATTGGACAGTTCTGTAAGCTCCATTTTTTCTACCAACTCCTTGTCATTCATATCAGGATTATTTCCCTGCAAAATAAATCAAATCGGGAAGCTCTTGCAGCAGCCCACCTGCAAGTTCCATTTCATGCAGTAAATTCTTCAATTGATCACAAGCCAGGATGGGACCAGGTAATTTATCCCTCATCTTGGTGAATGTTTAAACCTTGATCAATGAAAAAAACCTTATCCTTCTTGTTAATGCTGTTGTTAGCCGCCTGCTCAAAGAATGAAGGCCCTGCAGGACCTGTGATTCCTCCTCCACCCGGTGAACCGGGCGACAGCAGGGCTATCCGGCTAAAAGAAATTACGGAAAGAAACCTGCCTTCCCCTTTTTTTCATTTTGAATACAACGATTCGGGATATGCTACTAAAATCAATTTTGCGCAGGGATTATTTATGTATGAATTGCATTATAACAACCGGCGCCTGCAGCAAATGATCAATACCCGGAATGGAGACTTGTTGCGTTATGAATATAACCAGGGAAAAGTCACAGATATTGTTGAAACCTCTGCTATCAACGCAGCGAAACGCTGGCGCTATGAATTTACCTACAGCGGCGAACAACTGACCCAGGTATGCTGGTACAGGTTCCCTGAAACAGGAACAGATAGTTCAATTGAACGAAAAATATCATTGCGATACCACCCCGATGGTAACCTTTCTTTTTTTGATGATTTCCGGAGGACAAATGGAGAACTGGCCTGGAGCAGCCGGACCTCATTCAGCAGTTATGACAATAGGTTGAACGTGGATGATTTCCAGGTATTCAAACAATTCTTCGAACATCTTTTATTCTTACCCCAGGTTAGGTTACAGAAGAATAACCCGGGCCTGGTTTTGATCACATCTGCTCAAAATGATTTCCGGATTGATTACACTTATGAATATCAAAATGCGAAGCCGGTAAGAAGAACAGGATCCCTCCGGCAAACCCGCGGCAATGGAAATGGGGGTATAACAGAACTGCTTACCACCTATAGTTATTATTAAGGTCATTTGATAAAAAAGTGAACCCGCAGGCTGCATCCAATAAGCGTTAATTTTACCTGCATGGAGACGCTGATTATTGTGTTCATGAGTGTTGCCGGCTTTTTATTACTGGCCATGCTTTTGTTTAGGAAAAAGAGCAGCCCTGATCGGGTAGATGCGATCCCGGACTCGTATAAAATTATCCTGGCTCAGCAGGTGGAATTTTATAAGTTGCTGGATGAGGAAAAGAAAAAGGAATTTGAAAACCGATTAATGCAGTTCTTATCGAAGGTCAGGATCACGGGTGTTAAAACGGTGGTTGAAGACCTGGACAAAGTATTGATCGCATCCAGCGCTATCATTCCCATTTTCGCATTCCCGGAATGGGAATATATCAATCTCAATGAAGTTTTATTATACCCGGATGCCTTTAACCAGGATTTTGAACAGCATGGTGCTGAACGTTCCATTGCTGGGATAGTGGGAGAAGGGGCCTACGAAGATGTCATGATTCTTTCGCAGCTTGAACTGCGGGAGGGCTTTTTGAATAAAACGGGTAAAACGAATACGGCCATCCACGAGTTTGTACACCTGGTCGATAAAACAGACGGCAGTACCGATGGCATACCTGAGTCCATTCTTTCCCGGCAATATATTCTGCCCTGGCTGGAACTGATGCAACGAAAGATCAAACAGGTGGCGGGTCAGCGCAGTGATATTGATCCCTATGCTGCTACCAACCCTGCCGAATTCCTGGCCGTAGTCTCCGAATACTTCTTCGAACGTCCTGATCTCCTGAAAACCAGGCAACCTGAGCTTTATGAATTGCTGGCTACCATATTCCGGCAAAAACCAGGTACAGAGGTAAAATGAGCGCCAGCCCCCGGAACATGAACTATGTTGAAACTCAAAACTCCTCTGAGGGGTGGAGGACCTTCAGAATGTGAACTATGTTGAAGCTCATAATTCCCCTAAGGGGTGGGTCGAAAGAGTTTGATATGGAAGAGCTAAAACCAACAAAAACAAAAAGCTATTTCAATTTTAAGACTGTACGAAGTCCCTCTCCTTTGGAGAGGGATTTAGGGAGAGGCCGGATTTAGGGAGAGGCCCGGCCCCGCTCCCAAAGCCCCTTTCATCAGGATTAGGATTCTTTTCGTCAAACCTATTTTTTATGGGCAGCCCGACAAGCTTTCTTTGTATAGTCATGATGCAAATGCATCCATTCCTTGTCAAAAAAACAATTGTCATGAAAACAAAAACTAAAAAAAATACCCTTCTGTCCGGCCTCCTGGGCCTGAGCCTTCTGATGGTCTCCTTTTCAGCTCCCCGGGGCGGGGAAGGATTTGAAATTTACCTGGATAACAAATTGGTGTTACAACGATTCGGCAACCAGATAAATACGGTGCAAAGCCTGAAATGGGAATCACCACAATCCGCCAGTGTGCTTACAGTTAAGTATCATCATTGCGGAAGAATTGGCAAAAACCGGAACATCACTATAAAAGATGAAGGAAACAGGATCCTGAAGGAATGGCATTTCCCGGATGCAGCCGGAGGCAGCCCTGCAATGGAATTCAAACTAAAAGAAATCATGGGTTTGAAAAAATCTGGAATTGCACTTAAACTTTATTATTCCTCTACCGAACTTCCTAAAGCCAGGCTGCTGGCGAGGTTGGAACTGGGTCACCGGGCCATGGCTAAACTGACCCTGCCTTAATTCATTTTTTGTATAGTATAGCCTGCCCCTTCCTGAATTATTCAAGGAAGGGGTATTTTTATGCTGGCATTCCGACCTGAAGAGACAGGAATGGCCCGAATATTGGAAATTGGAGACTATGGACTATACATTAAAATTGGAATCCCCCTGGGAAGAAGT
>DASUMO010000566.1:0-5443 GCA_036277695.1 Chitinophagaceae bacterium | reverse complement strand
TTTTGCTTTAAAAGGGTTTTGCTACGCGGCACTAAGCGTTGCATGATCTTTACCGGTTCCGATACCTGCGACTGTAAGAGCATTGGGCCTTCAGTCAGTATGACTGGCTTCCAGCCACGATCATCGAATCCCGGTTGGTTCCAGTCTTTTTGTTCCAGGCCTGCATCATAATCTTCTCCGCCATAAATACTGGAAAAAATAACGGGTGAGGGGGTCGTTTTCCAGCTATTATCACTAATTATATTCTGGACACTGCCATCTTCATATTCGATCAACATACGAAAAATCAACTTGGGTAACCCATAGGCCCCCGTCATTTTCCGGTAGCGCTGGCCAGGTATATAATAAAACCCGTTTCCCAGCATAATGCCCACTGCATTTTCACCGTGCTTCAGCTGTGGGGTAATATCAAATGTTACATATAGCGCATGTTTACTATAGTTGGTCCATCCGGGGTCCAGGAAATGATCGCCGGTCTTTGTTCCATTCACTGTCATTTCAAAATGACCCAGGCCACAGATAAAAGCAGTAGCTCTTTTCAAGGGTTTGGCTGTAGTAAAACTTTTCCTGAGCATGGGCAAAACATTTCTCCTGGCCCCCCATGCTTTTTTTCCGTTCAGGTGCATATGCGGCGCAATGATGGCGGAATCCACTATCTCATCATAACCAATCCACTTTGCCTTCATCCAGTCACCCTGCTGCAATAACCCCATTTGCCAGCTTGCATGCCTGCTCCATGCGGAACTCCTGCCTTTATTGTCCCAGACCATCAGTTTCCAATAATATATCCGGGCCGGTTGTAATGCCCTGCCCCGGAAAGCAACCTGTATGGAAGCAGCAGACTGGACTTTCCTGGAATCCCAGATATTGCCCACATTATTTTTTAATAACACTGTATCATCAGCCACCAGTATCCTGTAGGCGGATTGGGTGGTATTGCGTTGACCGGATAGCAATTCCCAGCTTAGACGGGGATGAGCAGACTGGATTCCCAGCGGATCATTCCTGGATTCACAACGGAGATTGGCCAGTGCTAAATCCTGCCCCATGCCGGGAATGGCAAAAGCAAAAAGAAAAACCTGGCAAATCAATCGTTTAATTATTTTCATATCAAACGGCAATATCATTGTATATCTATACCCGAAACGGCCAACGCCGCCGCATTTTCCATCAGCAGTTTAACTGTATAATTCCCCGCATTGATCATGGTAGGTGTATGCAGTGTAAACTGGTTCCATTTCCCCTCACGGGTAAAACTAAACTGAACCGCTTCATCCAGCATCATGCTGCCTCCTGCTCCAATAAGCTGCACCCTGCCTTTACGAATAGAATCAGCGGGCCAAAAATATTTTACGGTGATGGAATAATAATCGGCAACACCGGTGCTGACCGGCCATTGAACCGAAACCGGGCCTGTTGATTTAACCATGGCCACTTCCCTGCCGCCAAAGTTTTGTTTTTCGGCCCCATCTGATAAAAGTGCTGTATTGATTCTGTAAGGGCTAATGGGTTTCAAGTCATATGCAGGTTGCAGGGTGCTGGCTGCATTAAGCATTATAATCAGCGGTTGATCCGATTTTAGTTCAATGACTGTGTTAGGTTCTACCCTCTTCTTAAATATAACATAAGGCTTACCTCCTTTTTCATCTGTGACCAGCCTGGTTCCTGTTCGTTCATAGTCATTCAGCCAGGCAGGAATTGTGAAGCTGCTGTCAATTCCAATAAAGAGATCGGATTCTCTTGTTACTGTAAATGAAACCGGGCCTTGATCAGGAATGTTTGAAGTCGAAAGCCAGTTCGCGCCATAAATGTTTGGAGGCAATTCATTCAACGTTACAGGACTATTGTGGAAAGGTTTATCACCAATATCCAGCCAGCTTTGTTCCCGGCAATCCCTGCACGATAAGTTCCGAAAATGAGATTGGGGGGGCAAATTAACTTCTATGCCCGGCTTTCGGGCAACAATGGCAATTGCTGATATAATAGCCTGGCCCGCTTTGGAGCGGGGAAAAGAGATTACCAGCCTGTTCCCATTCACCCGGGCAGGAATCGTTTTTTTCAAAACTGTATTAGTGCCCTTTTCCTTCCAGATATCCAGGTCTTTCAACACAGTCTTACCATTAAGGGCCACATCAAACAGGCGCATGCCCCGGCAATCCATGCTGCCTCCTATCCCCAGCCAGGGTTCGATAAAATATAATTCAACCAGGTATTCACCGGCAGGAAGCGGAAATTCATATTGGAGTTTATCCTTCCCATATCGGAATGACTGAAAAAGCTTCCAGTCCCGGGTTCCTTTCAGTGGTGAAAAAGTCCTTCGCTGGCTGGCAAAATAAGCTGGCATACCCGGAAACTCAGCCGTCCAGTTACGTGATCCCCATTTGTTACCGGTTTCTTGCAGGGACTGGTCCGCCTGCCAAAGATTCCCAAATTCATCCTTATAATTTGGGCCACCACAATTGATACGCAGAATATAATGATAGCCGGGTTGGGGTTTGTTTATACTTAGTGACCCGGAATAAAGTTTATCAAAATTCGGAGAGGCTGGCTGGTGATTCAATACAATCGTGTCCCTTGCAACGACTTTCCCATTGATATATCCGACTGCATATAATACATTATACTTTATGTTTACCGGCCCCCATTGAAAATGCGTGCCCACGCCATTGCGTCTTTTTTTTCCCAGGGAAACGGCAGCGATATCATTAAAAAGTTCGACTTCCTCGCAATTGGAATAAACAAGGATACTATCTTTTAGTCCGGCTTTCATCCAGCGGTTGGGCCAGGTATGCGAAACGATATACAGCATGGGTTCGGACTTGCCCGAAACATAATTGCTGCGGTACATATAGAATACATCCAATGGTTCTTCCCAGGGTGTCAGCAAACCTTTATAGTTAACGGGTCCTATACGATCCAGCTCCCTTAAGCCTTCACCACCCTGTACACGGCCCGGGTTATCATGTGAAGTAAGCAGCCAAAAAAAATGACCGGCACTGCTGTCCTTAACCGATTCGGCCAGGCGTATTTTTTGTTCCATTAACTGCGTCATCCGGTCTTCACTGACGATACCATTTTGCTGGAAAGGACCTTCCGTATGCAAGTCAAGCGTTCGCCAGGCCCCATATTCACCCACCAGGATTTGTTTTTTCAGATCATCTGCATAGGTGGCAGGATCACCACCATAAGTTCCGGTCCAGTTTTGCGGTACATCCCAATCGGTACCATTGCCGCCATTACAGGTAGTCACTAATCTTTGTGTAGAAGCCGTTGGATCCAATTGCCGGATCAGCTCCGTGCATTCTTTGGCAAAATCTTCCGGCAACTTGCTTTCATTTTGCAGGCCCCATAAAATAACAGAAGGATCATTGCGGCGTTCGATCACCCATTCTTTCAATAATTGTTTAAAATTCTTTCTGAACCCGGGTGAATCAAACCAGATATGGGCAGATAACTGTGTCCACCAAAGTATGCCCATTTTGTTACAGGCTTGACCATATAATAAATTATGAGGCTGGTGGCCATCACGAAATGCATTAAAGCCGGCCATTTTCAACCATCTCATCCTGCTGGCTACCTGCTCCCCGCTAAATGCATGGCTTTGTCCCAGCAAATGTTCATACTCCGCCACCCCGTTAATAAAAACGGGTTTCCCATTAATAAAAAAACGGTTGCCTGCATTTTTCCAGCTGATGGTCCGGAATCCAAAAGGAGTTTCGACCCGGTCAATAACCCGGTTATCCTGTTTTATCGTTGTAACCACCCGGTACAGGTAAGGATCGTCGGGAGACCATAACCGCGGCTTCACTACTTTTATGTTCTTTGTTGTGATAGTTATTGAATCCCCGGGGCCGGTAAGATGTTCGGATGAAATTTCCCTGATAAGTTTTCCTTTATGATCCAGGAGTTGTTGATGCAGTATAAATTTTTGCTGTTGCCTGCTATAATTCCTGAGCGAGCTATTGATAAATAGTCGCGCTGAATCATTTTTCAATTCAGCCCAGGTATGAATACCAAAAGGTTCAATCCTGAGTTCCCGGGTACTGTATAATTGCACCGGTCTGAAAATACCCATGGGCTGCGATCCTTCTGAAAATCCCCTTTCATCGCTGCAGCCGCCACAAACCCAGGGCAGGTTATTAATGCCGGCGGGATGCCAGGCTCTCACAGATAACTGGTTCGTTGTTCCGTCAGTTTTTATTGCACTGGTTATATCAATCGTGAAACTGGTCCGGCCACCCGCATGTTCCCCCACTTTAACTCCATTGAGGTATACTTCGGCAAAAGATCCGACCCCTTCAAAAAAAAGAAAAAACCGTTTTTGTTGTTTGGATTGTTGGAGAGAAAATGTTTTCCGGTACCAGGAATCGCCATGGCGATTTCCATGGACCAGGCGGCGGTAACCTTCATAACCATCCCAGTTATGTGGGATAGATACTCTTTTCCATTTTTCATTGAGGGGTGAAGAAACCAGGGAATGAGGTAGCACCGTGTCGGTAGCGGATGCGATTGAATACCAGTCTTCATTCAGTGAAATAATCTGGCGTTGCGTAATTCCCTTCCCGGTAAAAACAAAGAGGAAAATAAAAAAAACGAAGCAGGACCTGCCTGCCGTCTTTCCATTTTTATAAGGGGATGAGTGAACCATCAAACTTATAATTCCTGTTTTTGATCGTTTGTACCGAAACTATTTTTCCTTTATAACGAAGCTTCAGGGGCTTACCTGCCCGGGATAATACACCCAGTGTTGTTAATTGTCCTTTTTCCCATTTTAAATCCAGGGTAAACCCTCCTCTTGCACAAATCCCTTTTATTTCACCGTCCGGCAAAGCTCCTGGCAGGGCGGGAAGTATATCAATATAAGCAGCATGACTTTGCACTAAAAGTTCACCAATGCCGGCAGCACCGCCAAAATTTCCATCAATCTGGAAAGGAGGATGAGCATCGAATAGGTTGGGATAGCTGCCAGCCCCGCTACTGGCCGGGCTTAACAACATTTGAATTAACCTGAATGCATGATCGCCATCTTTGAGTCGGGCCCATAAATTTATTTTCCAGCCCAGGCTCCAACCGGTAGCAGCATCACCACGGTAAAGCAATGATTGGCGGGCTGCTTTTGTGAATTCAGGACTATCATCCCAGTTTATTTCTTTTCCAGGATGCAAAGCCCATAAATGGGATACATGCCGGTGCTTGTTGCTGGTATCATCTTTATCCTGCAGCCATTCCTGTAATTGCCCCCATTTACCTACCTGGTTGGGGGCAATCTGTTTGATCTTTTCCCGCAATCTTTCGCTGAAAGGCTTATCGATTCCAAGTAGTGCAGCAGCGGAAACAGTATTATTAAACAAACTGCGGATGATCTGGTGATCCATGGTGGGTCCGGCAACCAGCCCACCCTGTTCCGGAGAATTGGAAGGCGTGCTGATCAGCCATCCGCTTT
>DASUMO010000565.1:0-13138 GCA_036277695.1 Chitinophagaceae bacterium | reverse complement strand
CCGGAAATGGGATACCGCGTAGCCGCCATCGCTTTCACCCGCGGGGCTTTCAAACAGCGGCATGAGGTGAAGAAAATTGATGCCGAGCTTTTTAAAATAATCCAGTTTATCCTCCAGGGCTTTGATCGTGCCACAGAACCTGTCCACGTACAGGCTCATACCCGTAATATCATTCCTGAGGAACCAATGCCCTCTTGATTCTTTCTCATCATCCCTTTCTTTTAATACTAAGGGGCGGATGATATAAGAACGGGTGATCAATGTTATGAGTTCCCCGAAACATTCTTCACAAAGCGGGTGATCGCGATAAATTTCATGAAAGAGGGCATTGATAGCAGTTGCATTGGCAATAAACCTGGTGAAAAATAAATTATCCTTCCCGGCAATATCTATTTGTTGTTGCCGTAACACATGGTTGATTTGCTGGTGTACTTGCGGGTGATACACGATGCCTTATTTAAATATATCGTTACTCAGGTGCTTAAAGGCTTCCATGGCCCCGAGCCATTCGCAGGTGCGGGCACCGGCTTTGTTGGCATTGGTGATGATTGTTTGCCAGTCTGCAGGACTTAATTCTGTAAAGTTGGCCAGACCCGGGCGTTCAGACCAACTCTGCAATTGGTAAAGCACGGCCCCCACAAAAGCATCGCCAGCCCCTGTAGTATCAACCGGTTTTACGGGGATACTGGGAATGACCGTAATTTCTCCCCTGCATCCCAGCAGGGTACCGTCTTTACCCAGGGTAATGGCAAATACTGCATTTGTTTTTTCCAGGAATAAAGCCGCTGCATCATTCACAGTAACCGCGCCGGAGATCATCAATGCCTCTTCGTCACTGACTTTAAAAAAATGACAGCATTTCAAAAAATTCCAGGACTGATCAATAAAACTTTGCTGGTCATCCTTAAATAATAAATGCCGGTAGTTGGGATCAAAACTGATCAGGATATCATGCTGCAGGGTTTTTTGCAATAAACCCTGGTAGGCTGCCTGTAATGGTCCGGGTAAAAAGCCGGTCGCGGATCCGAAATGAACCACGGCACAGTCCAGGAGATCAATATCCTCCACCTCCTGGCGGTTCAGCTGGCCATCAGCGCCACGGTTGAAATAAAAATCCCTTTCGCCGCTATCCATTAATGATACAAAGGCAAAAGTGGTAAAGTATTTTTCATCTTTTAACACCCACCGGGTTTCCACGCCAAAAGATTCCATCACATCGATAAGGTGTTCACCAAAGGGATCGGCCCCGACTTTGGCAGCCAGTTCCACCCGGCCACCCAGGGCTGCAATAGCGGCTGCTACATTGGTAGGCGCCCCTCCCGGTTTTTTTAAAAAATGTTGACCCTCGGATAAAGATTTTCCTTTGTCCGTACAAATCATATCAATCAGTGCTTCACCAATACATAATATCTTTTTCATGCGTCCGGGGTTAATCAGGAGTTCACGAACACGATTCTTTTACAATTCATATACAATCGCTTCATAGGGCTGCAACTGGTTGCCGGTGGAAGAGCTTGCATAATTACCCAGCAGTCGTTTGGCCTTGCCCAGGTCGAAGCCCGCATTTACGGCCGCCGCCCTGTCGGTGAAATTCAACAATACCAGGAATTTCCTGCCTTTATTTTCCCGGGTATAAGCATACACGGCCGGGTTATCGTCATCCACTAAAGTATATTTTCCATACACCAGCACATCTTTATTGGCATCCCGGAGTTTGATCATTGATCTTACAAAATGAAGGATAGAGTTCTTGTCTTTTTCTGCCGCCTCTACATTCACGGTGGTATAGTTGGGATTGATGGCCAGCCAGGGTTTACCACTTGTAAAACCCGCGTTGGGCCCCGCGTTCCATTGCATGGGCGTACGGCTATTATCGCGACTGAGCTCAGCCTGTGAAAGCAGGTAACGTTCTGCTTTTTCTTTACTCTCGCGGAGTAAAAGATTATAGGTATTGCGGGTAGCCAGGTCGTTGTATTCCTCCACGGTTTTAAACCGGATATTCGACATACCAATTTCATCACCCCAATACAAATAGGGCGTGGCCCTTTGTGTAAGCAGGAAGGTGAATAACATCTTTGCTGAGGGTTCCCGGAAAGCGGGTTTATCGTTTCCGAACCGGCTCAGTGCACGGCTATGATCATGGTTGCCAAAATACACCGTGTTCCATCCCTTCCTGGCAAAAAGGCTATCCCATTTACCGAAGAGTTTTTTCAGTGCGATGAGATCCTTATTCGTGCTGTCATAAATTGAAATATCATCCTTGCGGCGGGCCCAGCTGTCCACGTGTTCGGAATGGTACAAGGTGTTTATTTCCTTCCTGTCTTCATCAATGAATTTCAGGACTTCTTTAAATTCAATTACCCCTCCTTCACCTACTGTCATGATATCATATTTACTCAGTATTTCCCGGTTCATTTCCTGCAGGTAATCGTGGAGATAAGGTCCCTTTCCATAATAGGGAATATAATTTCCATTGTATTCGGCCGGCAGGGCCGGGAAACTGGTATCCTTGCTCATAAAGGGAAATGCATCCAGCCGGAAACCATCCACGCCTTTTTCCAGCCAGAATTTCATCATGTCATAGATCTCCTGCCGCAATTTGGGGTTTTCCCAGTTCAGATCGGGCTGCTTACGGCTGAAATAATGGAGATAATAACTATTGGTCAGGGAATCATAACGCCAGGCATTGGCTTCTTCATCAAAAAGACTAAAGCGTTTAGGAGGTGTTCCTCTTTCTGCGGGCCACCAATGATAATAGTTCCGGTAAGGATTCGTGCGGCTGCTACGGCTTTGCTGAAACCATTCGTGTTCGTCGCTACTATGGTTTAATACCAGGTCCATAATCAGTTTGATACCGCGCCGGTGCATACCCGCGAGCATACTGTCAAAATCCTGCATGGTACCCATCTCCTTCATGATACCCCGGTAATCGCTGATATCATAACCATTGTCATCATTGGGTGAAGTAAAGATGGGATTGAGCCAGATGGCATGAATGCCCAGGCTTTGCAGGTAATCCAATCGCTGCGTGATGCCTTTGATATCGCCCACACCATCCCCATCACTGTCCTGGAAACTGCGGGGATAGAGCTGGTAAACCACGGCTTCCTTCCACCATTTTTTTTCGGTACTGTCAACGGATGCAGATTCGGCAGTCTTTTCTGTTCCCGGTGAACCACAGGATAAGCCTGCTATAATAGCAACCATACAGCAAAAGAAAAAGTGTTGTTTCATCGCAAAATTTTTTGTCGCACTATCAATGCACTAAGCCATGTACAATTTCATCAACGGTCCCTTCTACCCGTTTCGTGGTTTTTACCAGCAAAACCGAAAAGGAAGCCAGGATCAACAGGATGCCTGCCAGGATAATTGCATTCACGGGATTATTACCCAGCCATGATTCATAGTATAAGGGGATGGTAAAGGTTTCCAGCAACATGGGTATCACGATAAACATATTGAAGATGCCCATATAAACACCAGTTCGTTCAGGAGGAATACTTCCCGCCAGCATGATATAGGGATTGCCCATCATACTGGCCCAGGATAAACCCATTCCTATCATGGGAATGAACAAAAGATTTCTATCCTGGATCTGGGGTATCATCAATAAACCCACGCCGGCCAGGAAGAGACAAATCATGTGAATATATTTAGGCCCGTATTTGCGGGCCAGCCAGGCTAACCCGAAGGCAGAAACAAAAGCAACAGCATTATAAAAAGCACCCAGGGGCCCCACCCATAATTCGGCTTTCCGGAAAAGAGGGTTTTCAGGATCAACGGTATCATACAATGAACGCGACAGGCATTTGGCAATGTATTGCCAGTAAATAAACATGGCATACCAGCTGAACAGCATCATGGGACCCATTAATTTCATGGTCAGGGGCATTTCTTTAATCGCCAGGTAGATCTCCCTGAATGTAGCCCCTACTCCCTTTGGTGATTGACGGATTTTATTTTTTTCTTCCTCTGTTAATGGGATTTCTTTGGTTGTCTTTAACGTCCATAGAATAGAGCCAATAGAAACCACTGCCCCGATCATGAAGGCGATAAATGTAGTCGTGGGTATCCTTCCCACCTTCCCTTGTTCTGAAATTGCCAATAAATTGATCAGGAGAAAGGGGGTGAGATAAGACAGAGTTTGACCCAGCCCCGTGAATGCGCTTTGGGTTAAAAAACCAAGGGAATGCTGGCTTTTATCCAGTTTGTCGCTCACAAAAGCACGATAGGGTTCCTGGGTAATATTATTGGCCGCATCCAATATCCAGAGAATGCTGGCTGCCATCCAAACAGTACTACTGAAGGGCATAAAGAAAAGGGCTATGCTGCAAAAAATAGCGCCAACCAGGAAATAGGGAGTTCGCCGGCCCCATTTAGTGATGGTTTTATCGCTCAGTGCGCCAATGATGGGCTGAACGATCAGGCCGGTCATAGGACCCGCAAGCCATAATAAAGGCAATTTGCTTTCTTCCGCACCCAGGTAGGAATAAATCGGGCTCATATTGGCCTGCTGCAGTCCAAAACTGTATTGCAACCCGAAAAACCCAAAATTCATATTGATGATCTGCCAGAAATTAAGAAGTGGCTTGGGACCGGCCATAAGCAATTGTTTCAAACAGGAAAATACAAACAGGCTAACTATTATTTCCCTGAATTAAAATTCTTGATTTCTTGCAAACGTTTGCTGTTGGGAAAATACACAGGCCCTCGCTACTGTTTTCTATCTTAAAGGACTGATCGTAAATTTTGTCCAGCCCTTATTTTTGCAGGAACCAAACCCGGCCTGTTCAATCCCACCATCATGAAAAAATTGCTGATTGCTTTCGTACTGCTCATCCTGGTTTTATTGGCTGCTATCTATATTTTAATCCCCGGTCAATTATTGATTGCCAGTTCCGGCTCTTTCAAGGTGAACCGGGAAGGAGCACACCGCTTTATCATCGATGCCGGCAATTGGGAAAATTGGTGGCCCGGTAAAGTTGTCAGGAACCCGGATGGTCAATTGCATTTTGTTTACAAAGACTATGATTTCAGGATCAGCAAAGCATTGTACAACTCCCTGGAATTAACCATGCAGGGGAAAAATACCAGGGATACTGCCATCCTTCAAATGATTCCCCATGCTATCGACAGTACTGGTTTTGAGCTGGAAACCCGGATCGCCAGTGGCACAAATCCGATTACCCGCCTGCAAAAATACCGGGAGGCTACTAAAATAAAACCGGTATTTGATGAGATACTGGCAGCATTGCAAAAGCATGTGATCCATGTAAAAAACATTTACGGCATCGAAGTCAAACCGGAAAAAGTACAGTTTCAACACCTGGTGTCGACCCGGAAAACATTTTCTAATTATCCCGGCACACAGGAGGTATACGCCATGATTGAGATGCTGAGACAATTTGCAAGGGATAATGGAGCTACACAACTTTTCCACCCCATGCTCAATATCAGGCAAACAGACGAGCTGACCTGGATTGTCCAGGTTGGATTACCCGTGGATCGCGAGGTAAAGTCGAAAGAAGGTATTGCGATCAAATGGATGATGAAAGATGGGAATATCCTGGGAGCCGATGTAATCGGAGGGAGAAACACTATCGAGGATGGTATGAAAAAAATGGAACGCTATATTTCCGATTACCAGCGTTCCGTTATTGCGATACCTTTCCAGTCGCTGGTGACTGACCGGCTCCAGGAACCCGATAGTTCGCGTTGGGTGACGCGTTTATACTATCCCGTGGTATGAGCCGGATAATGCGGGTACTGTCATTATTCCGGGCCAGTATATAACTGGCCTCTTGCCCGATGCGGATAGGCCTGATATGTCTTACCTGCCCGCTGATAATACTTCCATTGAAATTTTCACATATCAACCCTTTCCCTTTTTGATAGTATAGCAGGGTACCGAAGTCGGCATCGTAGCGTCCCATCTGGATATTGTTATCATAATAATTGCCCACTAACAGAATAACTGGTGGTTGTCCGGATTGACCTTGTAGAGGGAATGCATCCCGGTAAGAACTCAGCTGGGCCTGCCAGGGCAGGGACTGCACGGTAAATTCCAGGTTTCCCTGGTTTAGTAAAATACTATTGGAAAAATAGTCGGCCTCCAGTACCGAAGCCTGCCGGAGTTTATCCGGGGAAAATATCTGATCGAGTGAAGATTTGGCAAAATCGCCGGCATATAAAAATTTCTTCTTCAATGATGGCATTTGCTTTTGCAGTTCTTCCTTGTTGGCAAAGGGAATTTCCTTTCCATTCATATAATAGGTAAGCACCTGCTCCTTTTTACCATTTTCATCAAAATCGTTGTAATACATTCTTACCGGCTCAGCGGAACTGGCCATTAGCCGGCTGTTAAGTCCAAGGTTGCCGGCCAGTAAATCGGTATCGCCGTCTCCATCCGCATCAACGGGTAAAATGAAATTCCACCAGCCTTTCTTTTCTGTCAATATCTTTTTTTCAAACCCGGCTTTATTATTCATGAACGCCAATATACCTCCCCATTCACAACAGAGCAGGAGGTCGCGGTCACCATCCTGGTCAAGATCAAACCATACCGCCCCTGTAACCATGCCAACCCGCGAAAGATCTTTTGCAAGGCGGGCAGTCACATCTGTAAATTTTCCTTTGCCATCATTCTGCAACAAATAAGAAGGAGGTGTTTCGCCATAAGCCCAGGGCAGGGCGCGGCCCCCGATAAAAAGATCCATGGCTCCGTCCCCGTTAAAATCATCGGCTGCAACAGTGGAAGCGGTCATTGGCATGGGTGGAAAAGCATCTGTGATTTTTTCAAATACCGCCTTACCCTTGTTGATATATACCCGCGGTTGAAGACGGGGATCCGTTCCGTAATACTCATTTCCTCCACTGGCAATTACAAGGTCCGGGAGTTGATCATTGTTCACATCGGTCCAGCAAGCATCCACATCTTCATACATACTGTCTAAATCGAGGGCCGGTTGCACAGTTCTCAAAAAACTTCCGCCCGCCTGCTGCAAATAAATTTGACCAGGAAAAGATTTAGCGCCTCCAATAAAAATATCCTCCATGGAATCTCCATTTATATCCGCTATAGCCAGGGCTGGTCCTTCGGTGGAGAGCATATGGGGAAGCAGGGGTTCCCGGTTGAATTCAGCAAAATGATTTTCGTGGTGAACATGATTAAAAGCCGTTACTCCTGTAATATCCCGGACTATAAAAGGTGGCGATGGTTGAACCCCCAGCAATAATGTATAATCAAATAATGGGAGGCTTGCCCGGTATTCCAGCTTCATTTTTCTTCCAGCAGTAAACTTAAATGACTGGTAAGTATTATCCGGCCATATTAAAAATGCAGAATCCGTTATCACCTTATCCAGGCCGATATGAAGTGGCTCCTGCATGGAAGACTGGAAGCCTTTTACCGGGTAATTCTCATAAGTATGAACTCCACCTTGTGTAAAGAGTACCACTTTAGCGCCCAGGGCATTCCTGTTCATGGGGGGTCCTGCTAATTCAAGGCTGACAAAAGCCCTGGACCCTTTGTCATTCGATTTGTTTTGATAAACCAGTGCATTGTCATCAATATTGTTTACAACGAGATCCAGGTCACCATCATTATCCAGGTCGGCATAGACTGCACCGTTCGAACAGGTAGGCTGGTCATTGGCAATAAGAAGTTCCAGATCACTGAACGACAGCTGGCCATTATTATGGTAAAATTTATTGGGAATCTTTATCTCGGGAAATTTTTTGACCAGGGCCATATTCCTTTCGTCAATCCTGTTCTGGCGCAACTGCTGCTGGATCTGTTCATTGGAAATAAAATTGACATAATCCATATCGTTCAGGCGCTTGGGAATTCCATTGGATATAAACAGATCTTTCAAACCGTCGTTATCAAAATCCAGGAACAGCGGGGCCCAGCTCCAGTCGGTTGCATAAATACCCGAATACAAACCCACCTCGCTGAATAATCCATTACCCCGGTTGAACTGGAGATTATTCCGGGAATACTGGTAATTATAGCCAGCCTGTATCTTCTGGTAAAAAATATCATAATCATCATCTCCCAGGGACCGCTTTAGTATATAGGGATCGGCAGGAAGCATGTCCATGGAAATGATTTCAGGTGCGCCATCATTATTGATATCAGCTGCATCCACCCCCATCGAAAATTTAGAGGTATGCATCAGCCGTTGGTTATTCTCTTCCGTAAATGTTCCGTTCCGCTGGTTAATATAGAGGTAATCATTTTCATGAAAATCATTGCCCGTATAAAGATCCGGCCATCCGTCCAGGTTTATATCGGCCACCACCACACCCAGGCCATAACTGATCGCAGAACTATTGATACCGGATTCACGGGTAACATCGGTAAAACGGTTGCCTTCATTACGAAATAAACGATCCCCGGACAGGGGATGATAGGTACCCAGGAAGTTCGCCCTTGGCCCGAAACTACCATCCTGGTGAACAGAGTGATTTAACAGGAATACATCCAGGTCCCCGTCAAGATCATAGTCAAAAAATGCCGCCTGCGTACTGAAACCGGAAAAATCGATGCCCCATTGTTTTGCCTGGTCTTCATAGAAAGGAATACCCTCTTTGTTTATTCCTTTACAAATCAACAACTGGTTCCTGCTATTCAGAATTTCATATTGTCCAACACGACAAACATAAATGTCAAGTAACCCATCATTATTAATATCCACTACCGATACCCCGGTTGACCAGCCCCCGTCCTGGGGAATTTTTGCCTGTTGGGTGGCATCTGAAAATTGCATTCCACCCTTGTTCAGGTAAATTTTGTTTTCACGCTGGTTGGAAGCGAAGAAGAGGTCCGTGAGTCCATCCTTATTAAAATCTCCCGCCCCGATCCCGGCTCCATTGTAGAAATACATGTAGTTAAACATGTTGAATTCCCGGGTTGGATTCAATTTATTGGTAAAATCAAGGCCGGTCCTCCCCGACTCCAGGACCTCGAATAATACGTCCTTATTCTCATGCCGGCTGTTGCAGGCGGTAAATAAAAAAAACAGCAACCCGGGAAGAAAGATTGTTGCAAAGCTTCTCCCGCTGGTGTGCGGATAATATTTAGATAGAATATGGTTGTTTGTAAACAAGATTCTTCAATTAATAAACTAGTGCTGTTTTGCTGCTTTCATTCCGCCCACACCATAAAGCCGGGGTCTTTCATTATTCTGCAGGAATAATAACCATCTGCGGTTATTTCCTTTTATCTCTGCAATATCTTTTAACTGTCCTCTTATCTCGAGCCCGCTTTGCCTGGCATCGATGGTTTCCATCATCCTTTTACCTTTGTTCAGCAAAATCCATCCAAGGCTGGCATCCAGTCTTTCGAGCTGGGGCATAAAATCAAAAATATTTCCTCCCAACACAAGATCAATATTTCCATCGCTGTTCAAATCCATCGGGAAGACGGCATTCACTGAAGAAAGCTGAATTTCGGCCGGTAATTTTTGAACAGCAAATTTTCCATTTCCCTGGTTATAAGCGATACAGGAAGAAGAATAATTAAATTGTTTGACTACTGCCTTACCTAATTCTTCCTTTGGCAAAAGTTCCTGCACTGTTTTAACGGCATAATCTGCATGCTTCAGGTTATTCTTTTTTAAAAAAGGCATGGCATCTTCCAGGTCCCGCTTCAGGAAAACCGGTTTATCTGTTCCATCAATTGTATAAGTAAGAACTTTATCGGTAATCCCATTCTTATCAAAATCATTCACCCATATTTTAACCGGGCGGTCCGCATCGGGATGCAAATAAAAGTTTTCTCCAATATTGCCCAATACCAGGTCCTGCAAACCATCTCCATCCATATCCGCTATTGAAATAGTTTGCCACCACCCATACAACCGGGATAAATTGGTTTGCACTTCTTCAACACGGTCCCGGTTAAAGGAAAAGACGCGGGGCGCCATCCATTCTCCCACTACGATTAACTCTTTGTCCTTATCACCCGTGATATCTGCCCAGGCTGCAGCTGTTACCATACCCAGTTCGGCTAATTCCTTATACTTTGTGCCGGCTACATCAGTAAATTTTCCCTTTCCATCATTGATAAAAAGATAACTAGCGGGGGTTAAACCATATTGACGGGGAACACTGCGCCCGCCCACAAACAGATCCTGGTCTCCATCTTTATCAATATCATGAGCAATCGCTACACCGATATTACACTGGTTGAGTGGAAAAGCGCTGGCATCGATGCTGAAATTTCCTTTGCCATCGTTTTTGAACAAGCGCATTTGTAATTGGCGGCTTTCACCGGCAACATTATTCCCCCCCGGAGTCAACAGCAAATCCGCATCTTTATCCTTATCACTGTCAAAAAATAAAACGGCCGCATCTTCGAAATCACTGAACTGCCTGAATATCTTTTCATCCTTCTTTAAAAAACCCCCGCCTGCCTGTTGCAGATAAAGTTGCCCGGGATAACCCGCCGTGCCACTGATAAAGATATCTTCCAGTCCATCCCCGTTTACATCGGCTATAGCCGAACGGGGGCCTTCCCTGGATAACATTCGCGGCAGGTTCCTTTCATAAAAAAAATCTACATAGTCATCTTCCTGGTGTTTGTCGAATGAAGTATCAGCCAGCTGAAGAAGGGGTTGCCCGGCAGGAACGGAAAGCGGTTGAAGGGTTTCCATTTTTGCCTCCACCTGTTTAATCATATGAACAGTGTCGGTCGCAGGGTTCATATACTTTGATATAAGGCGGTCGGGCCATTGAATGATCATAGAATCAATCGTGGCTTCTGCGCCCAGGCCAATAATCGTTTTATAATCTACCGAAGACTGGAATCCCCGGCTGGGAACAATCTCGCGGGTGAGAACTTCGGCACCGCGGTAAATCTTTATCGTGCTTCCAATAGCAAAGCTGTTCCTTCCTTTACCCTGGAGTAAAATAGCAATATAATGCTGGCCCTTCCTTTCATTTGCGTGGTTCCTGTATACAAAGGCAGGCTGGTTAACATTATTGACAATCATATCCAGGTCGCCGTCATTGTCCAGGTCGCCATAAGCAGCACCATTGGAAAAAGAAGGTTCTGAAAGACCCCATTGTTCACCGATATCCTGGAAGCGGAGTCCCCCAAGATTGCGGAACATTTTATTGGGTACTAGTATGGACGGCATTTTATCAATGATCACGTTCAGGTCTTCCTTCTGACCGGTAGCGATCATTTTTCGCATGATATCACTGGCGGAAAAATCAAGAAAGTCCTGGTTGATCAGGTCCCTGTAAATACCGTTGCAAACAAAAAGATCATTGTTACCATCATTATCGGCATCAAACATTAGTCCTCCCCAGCTCCAATCGGTAGCAGCTACACCGGCAAAATTGGCGATATCGGCAAATTTGCCGTTACGGTTATTCAGTTGAAGGGTATTCTGAAAAAACTGGTGGTAAAAGCCATTTTTTATTTTGAGCCGGTAAATGTTGATATCCTCAAAGGCAAGGGTGGTTTTCATCCGGTAATCTTCACCGGGTAACATATCCGTGGTAAAAATATCGGGGAAGCCATCGTTATTGATGTCCCCAAAATCAGCCCCCATGGAGGCCAGGCTGGTATGTTGCATCCATTGTTCCAGTTCATCACGGTAGCTGCCGTTTTGCTGATTAATGTAGAGATAATCCCGTTCGTAAAAGTCGTTGGAAACATAAATATCCGGGTAGCCATCCCCATTCACATCCCCCACCGTGACACCCAACCCAAAACTAATAGTGCTGCCATAGATCCCTGCTTCTTTTGATATTTCGGTGAAACGGCCATGATCGTTGCGAAACAGGTGATCACCCCCTCCTTTCCAAACAGAGGCCACCGGCCAGTCCTTATCGGGAAGATCACGTTTATTTACATAATTCAATCCCACGGGTGAAATGGGACTATTATTAATCATAAAACAATCCAGGTCGCCGTCCAGGTCATAGTCAAAAAATGAAACCTGGGTGGTATAACCATAATCATCCAACCCATAAGCTGCGGCAGAATCCGTAAAGCCCAATGCCTTATTGTTAATGAAAAGCTGGTTTCGTCTCAATGATGAGTCTTCCATGCTGCCGGCATTACAAACATATATGTCCAGCCATCCATCAGAATTGATATCGGCCATAACCACGCCCGTGCTCCATTGCTTCTTATCGCCAAAACCTGCTTTTTGTGAAATATCCTCGAACTGCCAGTTCCCCTTATTCAGAAAAAGTTTGTTGGGCCCCTGGTTAGCTGTAAAAAAGACATCAGCAAGACCATCATTATTAATATCACCGATTGCCACTCCGCCACCATTATAAAAATTCCGGTAGTTGATAATATTCAACTCCTTTTTATCGGTAACAGAATTGGTAAAACTAATACCGCTTTGTTCAACCCGGCTGAACAAAGGTTTTGGGATCGTTTTGTTCTTACAGGACAGGAAAATCCAAAGCAGCAAGCCTGTCAGGGGCAAAACCTGTTTCAATAGGAAAGATTTTTTCATGGCTGAATGAATGCACCCTTTTTTTTCCGTTCATATAATATGGGGTATTGGTCATTTTGCAGAAACAGGTAATACGTACCTGATCTTCCTTTGATTGCCTGGATGTCACGCATTTCCCCCCTCAGCGTCAGACCCGTTTTGGCAGATTCCTGCCAGCTAAAATTCCCTTTCCCGTCATTGATTAAAACATCACCCAGGCTGGCGTCCAGGCGCTCAAACTGTGGGAGGAAACCAAACTGGTTTCCGCCTGCCAGTAAATCCATATCCCCATCCCCTTCTATATCCAGTACCCGGAAAACATTGATGCAGGACAATTGCATCATGGGTGGAAGCGGACGGATTTCAAATTGGCCATTGCCTTTATTGATGGCCGCACAGGAAACAGGATAGTTGAATTGTTTAACCTTTGCCTTATCCAGGACCTCCGGTGGGAATAATTCCTGGATCGATCTTTTTGCGTATTCCTCGTTTTTCAAATTGCTTTTTTTGATTGAAGGCAGCTGGTCTTCCATATCTCTTTTCAAAAAAACCGGCATATCCCGGCCCTCTACGGTATAAGTCATGATCTTTTCGATACTGCCGTTCTGGTCATAATCATGGATCCAGAGTTTTACGGGGTTAAGTGAATCAGGCCGCAGGTAGAAATTCTCACC